>NZ_CAXAQH010000020.1:0-119396 GCF_963970905.1 Pseudomonas sp. EL_65y_Pfl2_R96
CTGCTTCCATCGTTTTCTTGCCCAGCATCCGTTGCAGTTCACGGATCTGCTTGAGCGCATCGCTCAGCTCGGAGGCAGGCACCACGGCTTCGCCTGCACTGACCGCCGACAGGCTGCCGTCCTGGTACAGCTTGCGCCACAGGAACAACTGGTTGGCATTGATGCCATTACGCCGAGCCACCACCGAAACGCTTTGTCCTGGCTCAAGGCTCTCGCGAACCATGGCCAGTTTTTGCTCTGGGCTCCAGCGGCGCCGCCGCTCCTGGCCCAAAAGCTCCCCACTCTTATCGTTGCTGTTAGTCATAAACATAACCGTTTGCCTATCCCTTATCGTAAGGGGGAAACGGTGTCCTGTCTTTCATGGGGCTCGTTCACCGCCCTGCTCCCTCCCCCAAGGCAAAGCTCAAAATCAAAAGAGAAGCATTCCCTCTTAATTTAAAAAATTCTTGAGTCGCACACAGTTGAGCCGTTGCCACTCAATGGAAAATCCTTTGCTAATATAAAGTCATCTCCGCTTAACGAGCATTACTCGAAGAAGGGAAGCTAAAATGGCTATAGATATGGGTGATATAAATAACGCAGCTGCCTGGAGCGGCTTGATAATTGGGCTACTTGCTGCCGCCAAAGCATTTGGCTTAGAGGCTTTAAAAGGGGTTATTTCAGATAGACTAGAAAAAATGCGCATTGAATCAGCAGTAAATCTGGAGCACCTTAAAGCAAAGTTTAATCGCGACATTGAAAGATTTAAAGGATTTCACTCTGCTATAGCCAAAGATGAGGTAGCCACTTATAAAGAACTGTGGGGAGCAGTATCGATAGCACTGGTTGCTCTCAACAGAATAAGCGACGACATCAACCCTTGGACTTTAGCTGACCTATATGGTGTCAGCAGGGCAGAGATTGAAGACTATGAGTGCGATCGCGCCATTGAACTTAAAAATCGATATATTGAAGAAACAGTAGATGATTTCCAATCGAAGATAAACGCGGCTGACGGAATTGCATATGCTAGTAGACCGTTCATATCCACAGATGTATGGAATGAAACAACCTCACTGCTCTCCTTCTTGTCAGAAGTGTGGCTAAATCTTAAGTTCGGCAACGATTCAAGGCCAATTTCCGAGCTTCTTGAAACCGCTCGCATAGAAGTCGAGGGAAAAGTCGACAGAGTGTCCAGCATAATAACTAAAACCATACGAGATTGATTAGGAGACCATCACAATTATCACTAAATCTAACCAGCATTCCCCCCTACTTCCATAACTGAACCCACCGCTATCTAACGTTGACCAGGCAAATCTGAAAGTGGGGATAGTCCAAAACTGGACCATCGTTGGCATGCTCAAATCTGAGCACATCAGGTGCTGGGACGAGATACGAGCAGAATTCCGCGCATCTGGCTAATGCCCTCAGGTTTGAGTGCATCTCCCCTCCCCAGGTAACCCCCCTGCGATACCACGCTCCCACAGTGAAATATCGCGACATGAGACGTTTTGATCTCAAAGAAACGGCTTCCGCGGGTCGATGGGCTAAGTTTTCAGCCGATTCTTGAGAGTGGTAGCGCCGGCACCATTACCAAACGCTGGCCGGCCGCATACCGAGTGCCCTGCTACCCTTCGGATTCACATGGAGGAATGCAATGAACAACACACTGATAGCTGGCTTACTCAACGCACAGAACCAAAACCAGATCGCCCTGCGTACCACAGTGGAGGAGCTTTCCAATTGAGTAGAGCAGCGCGGATGCGCGCAAAACTGCTCACATCACGCCTTGGGCTTATCCCGCTTTTGTATTGCCTGACGAGCTTTTTCGGGAAGATTTGCGAATCGACTCTTTGTCTTCAGTGGTCGACTGATGCGCTCCTCGACAATGAAATTGATCATCTCGAAGAGCACAAGAACGCTGTCATGATCGTCTTCCAGGTTCATTTCCAGCGGATGGACTGCATTATTGCCAGTGACGCGAATCACGTCGAGAGCTTGCTGAACGTGCACATCAAGACCGCTTGCAACGAGCGCCTTGATATCCGTATCAATCTTCTCCCCCTTGCCTCCCAAGTGAACCAATAGCTTCTGAAGACACAATCTGAGCAACGCCGCGGCCCCTCTAGGAGAGCGCTCGCAAATTTCCCGTGCTTCATCAAAATCGGCTAGGCATTCCTTCGGCATAGCCTCGTGACCATGAGGAACTGAAAGCTGGTTTGGGTAGATCAGTCGGCCTTCATCGTCACCTTCGCCATAACGCAGCCAAACGCTGTTCTGTTCACAGTGATCACATTTGCAATACCAGTAATCGGTCGAAAAAGCATCGCCCCATTTCCTACCTATGAGCGCAGTCCAGCTCATCGACGTGAGAGTCATGCATTCCGGATGAAGGCAAGTGAACGCCTTACCCTGAAATGTAGGTGCTTCATATCTGGCAACCATAGACACTCCTCTTTATGGCTAAATGCCTCGAGTGTAATGCATTGTTCGGGTGTGCCCATTCAGATACGGGCAGATTTTGCCTTTTTCAGCCTTTTCGCTTGATAAGTAACACCCAAAGTGAAACAGTATTAGGAGAACACCCTAACTGATACAGGCACCCATCATGTTCATCCGTGCATACCTCCGAGCTTCGACCGAAGAACAGGACGCCAGCCGCGGCCGGGCATCGCTCGAGCAATTCGCCACCGACCACAACAAGGTCATCGCGAGTGAGTACCTGGAGAACGCCAGCGGCGCGACCGCAGACAGGCCTGAGCTGCTGCGTCTGCTCAAAGATGCGCGCAAGGGTGACGTATTGCTGGTGGAGTCGATAGACCGCCTCTCACGCCTTCCTGTAGAGGACTGGCAGAAGCTCAAGGCCGCGATCGATTCCAAGGGCTTGCGCATCGTCGCGCTCGATCTGCCAACCAGCCACCAGGGAATGCAGGATACCAAGGGCGACGAGTTCACCGGCCGGATGCTGGGAGCGATCAACTCAATGCTGGTGGAAATGATGGCCGCGATCGCGCGCAAGGATTACGAGCAGCGCCGCGAACGCCAGGCTCAAGGTATCGAGAAGGCGAAAGCTGCTGGCAAGTACCAGGGTCGGCCGGTAGATGAGGATCTGCACAAGAGAGTTAAAGAGCTACTAAAAGCCGGCCTTGGGATACGAGCAACAGCGCGACACGCTGACTGTTCCACCACTACAGTCCTTCGGATTAGGGACGCAACTCAGTAGTAGTGCGAGCGCCAGAGCTGATTAGCCCTTCCATCTCTTGGGCTTGTTGCAGTGCCGCTTCGCTGAAGCTTTTTCCGGTGAGCAACGTATCGATCGCTTTGAATAGCAGCAGGTCGAACTGCGAGGTAAGCCAACGATACCTAGCAAACTTTAACTCTTCGAACTCTCTGAAGCCCTTTTCACCAAATGCGGACGCAATGAGCATCTTGATATTTTCGTCTTGGTGCCAAGCGATCTTCTGAGGCTGCTCCTTACCTTTTTTGATGAGCACAATCGATCGCCCCAAGACGGTACGATACGTGACGTAGAGCGCCCAGATGTACTCGCCTAAATGGGGTCGCATCCGCTCCACCTCTTCGAGCCCGGCGCTGAAGTAGTCCATCTCGACAATATCGCCCATCCGCGCCGAATACGGACGCAATGACGGATCGGTGTAGAAGCCTTTCATTTCCTCATCAGTGAGAATGTCAGTTAGCGACAAGATGCCGGGAAAGGCCTTACGAGCCTGAATTACCCCCAACCAAAGTACATCTACTGCTTCGATTTTTTTCGTGATGGTTGCTTTCTGAACTTCAGAAAAAGATGTTGCAGCTATCCGAAGTTTTTCTGCCTGCCGATCCACTTCAGCTTTCAAGGAGGCCAAGTGGGCGTCTCCTTGCGTTTTCAGTTCAGCCTTTAGCTTTTCCAGTCGATCGTCATATTCATGCTTGATGCTCCCTTTCAGGCGTTCGGTTATCCAAGCCCTACAGAGCCATCCAAGAATGGCCACGAGCAGTGCGCTGATCCCGGCGGAGGTGGCTGTGGTCAAAGCAAAATTCGTCAATGTTTCCATACACATCCTGGAGATGGCGGACAGAAATGAAAAAGCCCCGTCAGGCTAAATCTGAGCGGGGCTTTTTAGACCTACTGCTGTCACCCTGCTGTCACCAAAAAATGATGCTACCTAGGTAACAGGCTGAAAGGCCCGAATTATATGGTGTCCCAGGGCAGGTTCGAACTGCCAACCTTCCCCTTAGGAGGGGGATGCTCTATCCAATTGAGCTACTGAGACACACGTCGCCGGCAAAGGAATGCGCAGCGATGGACGGCGTGCATGTTAACGGGCAGGCCCGCGTTTGTCATGTCATCCGTAGGGCTTTTTAAGTGTAGGCAGACGCCTCACGGTAGCGTGGCTTTGTTTACCGTGCAAATTGCATCGCCGTAAAAATGCAACGACGGTATTTTGTGAAAATATCTTAATTCTTTGTTTTTAAAGGATTTAATAGCCGCTAAACTTTTGGCATGCGGGCTGCTTCGACTGTTCTCAATGAACGAGGGAGATCAGCCCCATGAACAGCGCTCTTTTAGTCGCGAATGCAGTCGCCCTGGTGGTTCTGTTGGGTTTTCAATTCTTCCCCGAAAACGATGCGGCGACGGTTGCCCAACGCATACCCCATTACCTGCAGCTGCAAAAAGCGCCTCAATTGGCGGTCATGAGCGATCAGCCCGGTGTTGTCTGCCAAGAGGTGAGCCAGGAGCGTATTCAGCTGCGCACACAGTCTTTCGAACGCTTGGTATTTTGAATCACCCCATCAGGAGCACAGCATGTCCAAATCAGCCGCAGGATTTTTCGTCCTCGCTTTACTGAGTGGCATTCTTCATCTGTCATTGTTCCAGGACACGGTCGTCACCCTGCCCCTGATTGCCTGCGGCATGTTTGGTACGCTGTTCGTGCTGGCGCTGATCGCCGGGCGCAAGATCAAGTTCGATCCGGTTTTGCGCTGAGGCTCAGCAGCTTCAGAAGATTAGCGACCGTGACAGCAAGGTCGCCGGAGTTATCCAGTCGATGTATCCGCGTATCACCGATTGAATCGCCAGCCGTGAACAGCGCATTGCGGCGCAGTCTTGCTTCAATTTCTGCCGGGTTCTCACGCCCCCGCCGTAGCAGGCGCTCTCGCAGGACTTCATCCTTGACCGTCAACAGCACCGGAAATAGCGTGGGATAGCGCTGCTGCGCATCAGCCAGGTGTCCGCGCGAACCATTGATCAACACATCTCGCCCGTCCTTGAGCCATTGGTCTATGCGCACAGGAATACCGTAATCCAGCCCATTGGCTTGCCACGACAGCGCAAAATCCCCTTGGCTTCTGCGTCGTTCGAACTCTTTGCGGGATACCTCGATGGCGTCTTCACCCACGGACTCAGCCGAGCGCGTAATAACCCGGCGCACCACCTCGCAATTGCGTGCCCGCAAGGGCTCACGAGCGGTTTCGATAAGGCTGTCCTTGCCGGATCCGGAAGGCCCCATCAAGTAAATCAGCCTGCCATCCATCCCGAAATCATTCCATACCATCCGTCTGCCCTAGTAAATCGGCCATTTGCCACTATCCTGTATAAAGGCAAGGAACAAGGATCGAATCCGCGTAGCATGCACCTTCAGGGGTCTTCGGGCATCATCTGTCGGGCAAGAGGACGCGGTCAGCGATACGGACTCATGGATTGTTTTCAAACCAGTCCGCATTTCTGATAATAGGTGCTGGCATTAAGCCTTTACCCGGATCAATATTTGTCACAGAATTGACGCCAATGATCTGGCTAATTTGAGGCATGATGCGCGCCTCTATCAATTCAGGTTGAACATTTGGTCGGAGCGCTTGTCCTATCTGACATCCTGCGGCCAATCCCGAGAACCGCTCCCCTGAACTAACCGGTTAAATTTATGCGCCCATTGAAACAGGCAATTTATTCCAGCCGTACGGCTGACAAGTTCGTCGTACGTCTGCCAGACGGAATGCGTGAACGCATTGCCGAGGTGGCTCGCAATCATCATCGCAGCATGAATTCCGAAATCATCGCGCGCCTTGAACAGAGTCTTATTCAGGAAGGCGCGTTGGGCGAAGAATTAAGCATGCGCCTGGACAGCCCCGAGCTGTCATTGCACGAACGTGAACTGCTGCAACGCTTCCGCCAACTCTCCCATCGCCAGCAAAACGCTTTGGTTTCGCTGATCGCCCATGACGCCGAAATGGCCGCAGACGTTTCCTGATTCATCCCGAAAGCTCAAGCCAGCGTAATTGCTGGCTTTTTTTTGCCTGAAATTCGGGCAAAAAAAACCCGCCGATTGGGCTAATGCCTGTCAGTTAAGCCCGCCCCCACAGGTTCAGCGCTTTAACTGACTGGCATTTGCCAATTGAGCGGGTTCCTTTAAAGCAGGACGTCAGAGCAGGAAAATTGTCGCCAACCCGAGGAAGATGAAAAAGCCACCACTGTCAGTCATGGCAGTGATCATCACGCTGGCGCCCATTGCCGGGTCGCGCCCAAGCCGCGCCAGGGTCATCGGAATCAAGACCCCCATTAATGCCGCAAGCAACAGGTTAAGCGTCATGGCGGCAGTCATTACCACGCCCAGGGACCAACTGCCATAAAGCAGATAGGACACCACACCAATCACCCCACCCCAGACCAGGCCATTGATCAAGCCGACCGCCAACTCCTTGCGCATCAGCCGCGACGTATTGCCGGTGCTGACCTGATCCAGCGCCATGGCGCGAACGATCATGGTGATCGTCTGGTTACCCGAGTTGCCGCCGATACCCGCCACGATCGGCATCAATGCCGCGAGTGCTACCAGTTTTTCAATGGAGCCTTCGAACAGACCGATCACCCGGGATGCAACGAACGCGGTAATCAGGTTCACCGCCAGCCAGGCCCAACGGTTGCGCAGGGATTTCCAGACTGACGCGAAAATATCTTCCTCTTCGCGCAGACCCGCCATGTTGAGAACTTCGTTTTCGCTCTCTTCACGAATCAGGTCGACCATTTCATCGATGGTCAGACGACCGATCAGCTTGCCGTTCTTGTCGACCACCGGCGCCGAGATCAAGTCGTAACGCTCGAACGCCTGAGCGGCCTCGTAGGCGTCTTCGTCCGGATGAAAACTCACCGGGTCGCTGGCCATGACTTCCGACACCTGTTTTTCCGGGTCGTTGACCAGCAGACGCTTGATCGGCAACACGCCCTTGAGCACGCCGTCGTAATCGACCACGAACAGTTTGTCGGTGTGACCCGGTAGCTCCTTGAGGCGACGCAGGTAACGCAAAACCACTTCGAGACTGACATCCTCACGGATGGTCACCATCTCGAAGTCCATCAGCGCACCGACCTGCTCCTCGTCATAGGACAACGCGGAGCGGACGCGCTCACGCTGTTGGCCATCGAGGGTTTCCATCAGCTCGTGGACGACGTCTCTCGGCAGCTCGGAGGCCAGGTCAGCCAGTTCGTCGGCATCCATGTCCTTGGCCGCAGCCAGGAGCTCGTGATCGTCCATGTCGGCGATCAGGGTCTCACGAACCGAATCGGATACTTCAAGCAGAATGTCGCCGTCGCGATCGGCCTTGACCAATTGCCAGACGGTCAGACGATCGTCCAGCGGCAAGGCTTCAAGGATGTAGGCAACGTCAGCGGAGTGCAGATCATCGAGCTTGCGTTGCAACTCGACGAGGTTTTGCCGGTGAACCAGGTTCTCGACCCGGTCGTGATGCGGACCTTCCTGGCGATGAGTCAGGTCTTCGACCACCCGCTGGCGTTGCAGCAGCTCAACGACTTGAGCGAGGCGGTCCTGCAAGCTTTCCTGCGTTTTCTTTACTTCAGCTTCAGACATAGGCGAACTCCACTCCCAGCAGCGGGGCACGCCGGAAGGATCAATCAGTCAATTCATGATTGTAAAAACGGGGTACTGAGTAACTACTGGGTAAGTCCATGGAGGTATTCCACAAGCCCCGGCGGGGCTGACGGGCGCAATGATAACACCGCCTGATGGTTTTAAACGTTAAAAAATCGCGGCTGAAACAAGCGCTTGCGAGACAAACCTGAGCGCGGTGCTGATCCATGGAACTGCGACGACTTATCCTGAAAAGAAAACACACCATCATCGAAAAATGTAACGGCTACCCTTGATAAGGACCGTCAAGGAGGACGCCGAATGCCATGGAATGCACATTATTTTTTGCTTGCCGCCCTGCTCTGCCTGCCGCCCCGGGCGCTTGCCACGACCGTTCACCGGTGTGAAGCCCCTGATGGGCGCATCACCTTCACGACCTTGAGCTGTACGGCCGGAGAAAACCTTTCACTTCAGGACGTTCACACCTTCATACCCGGGAGCACGACAGCCCTGATGCCAGAAGCCGAGTTTCGCGAAACATCAGGTATGAAAATCCAAAGAAGAGCGCCGACGGTCGTTGGCCAGCCCGAGGACAAATGTGGAAATCTGCTCAGCGCGAAGGAGCGCCGCATAGCGATCATCAATCAGCGGGTCGTCGCTGGCATGACTCAACAAGAAGTCGAAAGCGCTCTCGGCAAGCCCGACAAGATCAGCACCCGCAATTCAGCCACGAGCTACCGCTATGACAACAAGCGAGGGCGTAGTGCTCACGTCGAGTTCGATGAGAAGGGTTGTACCAAAGGAAAAGCCAAATCGCAGACGGCAAAAAGCCCGCGTTAAACGCGGGCTTTTTGGTGTTTGGTGCACTCGACAGGATTCGAACCTGTGACCGCTCGGTTCGTAGCCGAGTACTCTATCCAGCTGAGCTACGAGTGCATTTGTGTTTTTATACCAGATCACAACTGGTTGGAGCCAAGTTATTCACATTACTGCAAACAACTCTTAAATGGTGCACTCGACAGGATTCGAACCTGTGACCGCTCGGTTCGTAGCCGAGTACTCTATCCAGCTGAGCTACGAGTGCATTTGTTGCCGCGCATTATAGGCCGTTAAATCTTTTTGTAAAGCACTTTTTCTAGTAATTTCAACAACTTACCGAAAAAGCCAGATTACAACGTACTAAGCAAATAATGGCGGAGAACGGGGGATTCGAACCCCCGACACCCTTTTGAGGTGTACTCCCTTAGCAGGGGAGCGCCTTCGGCCACTCGGCCAGCTCTCCGCAACACGGGGCGTATCTTAACCAACCTTTTCCCCGTTTGCAAACATAAAAAACGATAAAAATTAATGGCTTGGTTCTTCGTCCTTCTCTTTCTTTATACGCAGGTAAATTTCTTCACGGTGCACAGCAACCTCTTTCGGGGCATTGACACCAATACGCACTTGATTTCCTTTAACGCCGAGCACGGTCACGGTGATTTCGCCATCACCAATAATCAGGCTTTCTGCGCACCGACGAGTCAGAATCAGCATACCTTTCTCCTCACGCATTTCATTTCAGGGACAACAGTCTGCAAAAAAAAGGCATTCGACCTACAACCGGAACGATCGTAGCCCTACATGCCTGAGTATTGACTAGCGCGAGCAAAAGAACAGCTTTGGTACGCACCATTCAAAAAACGAAGGGCGCGGTCAGACCGCGCCCTTCGGGGAACGCATCACTCGCCCTGTCGGGCCGGCGCGTCCAGTTCGAAAGCTGTGTGCAGCGCGCGCACAGCCAGTTCCAGGTACTTCTCTTCGATCACCACGGACACCTTGATTTCCGAGGTCGAGATCATCTGGATGTTGATGCTTTCTTTCGCCAGGGATTCGAACATACGGCTGGCCACGCCCGCGTGGGAGCGCATGCCGACGCCGACGATCGAGACCTTGGCAATCTTGGTGTCGCCCACGACTTCACGGGCACCGATCTCGCGAGCGGTGTTTTCCAGTACGGTTTGCGCCGCCTGGTAGTCGTTGCGGTGCACAGTGAAGGTGAAGTCGGTGGTGTTATCGTGCGCGACGTTCTGCACGATCATATCGACTTCGATGTTCGCGGCACTGATCGGGCCGAGAATCTTGAACGCCACGCCCGGGGTGTCTGGCACGCCACGGATGGTCAGCTTGGCTTCATCGCGGTTGAAAGCGATGCCGGAAATGATCGGCTGTTCCATGGTTTCCTCTTCATCAATAGTAATGAGGGTGCCCGGACCCTCCTTGAAGCTGTGCAGTACGCGCAGCGGAACGTTGTACTTGCCGGCGAACTCGACCGCACGGATCTGCAATACCTTGGAACCGAGGCTGGCCATTTCCAGCATCTCTTCAAAGGTGATCTTGTCCAGACGCTGAGCCACGGACACCACACGCGGGTCGGTGGTGTAGACGCCGTCGACGTCAGTGTAGATCTGGCACTCGTCAGCCTTCAGTGCCGCCGCCAGCGCCACGCCAGTGGTGTCGGAACCGCCACGACCGAGCGTGGTGATATTGCCGTGCTCGTCGACGCCCTGGAAACCGGCGACAACCACCACACGACCGGCCTTCAGGTCACCGCGAATCTTCTGGTCATCAATCTGCAAGATACGCGCTTTATTGTGCGCGCTATCCGTCAGAATCCGTACCTGATTACCGGTGTACGACACCGCTGGCACGCCGCGCTTGATCAGCGCCATGGCCAACAGTGCAATCGTCACCTGCTCACCGGTGGAAACGATCACATCCAGCTCGCGAGGAACCGGTTGGCCGTCACCACTGATTTGCTTGGCCAGATCGATCAGACGGTTGGTTTCGCCGCTCATTGCAGACAGCACAACCACCAGGTCATCGCCCGCATCGCGGAATTTCTTAACCTTGTCGGCGACCTGCTCGATTCTCTCGACAGTGCCGACTGAGGTGCCTCCAAATTTCTGTACGATCAAAGCCATTTCAAAGCCGCCTCTGCCCATGAAGGGCGCCCAATAATCACTCAAACAGCGTTCTGGCCCGCCACTAGACCGCGGGCCATACACACTGCCTTATAAACCCTGCTCTACAAATGGAACAGTCAGGGCCAATGCAGCATCCAGTGCGCCAGCGTCAGTACCACCGCCCTGCGCCATATCTGGACGACCACCGCCCTTCCCGCCCACTGCCGCAGCAGCCTGCTTCATCAAATCACCGGCTTTGAGTTGGCCAGTCAGGTCTTTGGTCACGCCTGCAACCAGTACGACCTTTTCCTCATGGACACTGCCGAGCAGGATCACTGCGCGGCCGAGTTTGTTTTTCAGTTGATCGACCAGCGCCAACAGCGCCTTGCCGTCCTGACCGTCCAGACGCACGGCCAGCACTTTCACGCCTTTGACGTCCAAAGCAGAAGCCGACAGATCGTCGCCCGCCGCGCTGGCCGCCTTGGCCTGCAACTGCTCGAGTTGCTTCTCCAGCAGACGGTTGCGCTCCAGCACAGCCGACAGCTTGTCGATCAGGTTATCGCGGCTGCCCTTGACCAGGTTGGCCGCTTCCTTGAGTTGTTCTTCAGCCGCGTTCAAGTAGGCCAGCGCTGCTGCGCCGGTCACAGCCTCGATACGCCGCACACCGGAGGCCACACCGCCTTCGCTGATGATTTTCAGCAAGCCGATGTCGCCGGTGCGATTGGCATGGATACCACCGCACAGCTCGACAGAGAAGTCACCCATGCTCAGTACGCGCACGCTATCGCCGTACTTCTCGCCGAACAGCGCCATGGCGCCTTTTTGCTTGGCGGTATCGATATCGGTTTCTTCGGTTTCAACTTCGGAGTTCTTGCGAATTTCGGCGTTGACGATTTCTTCCAGCGCTTTCAGTTGTTCAGGCTTGATCGCTTCAAAGTGGCTGAAGTCAAAGCGTAGACGCTGACTGTCGACCAACGAACCTTTCTGCTGAACATGCTCGCCCAGCACCTGGCGCAATGCGGCGTGCAGCAAGTGAGTCGCCGAGTGGTTCAGCGAAGTCGCGTGACGCACTTCGGCATCCACATGAGTCTCGACCGGAGTGCCCACGATCAGGCTGCCCGAATCCAGCACACCGTGGTGCAAGAACGCACCGCCGGTCTTGGTGGTGTCGCGTACGTCGAAACGCGCAGCGCCAGCCTGCAGGAAGCCGCAATCACCAATCTGACCACCGGATTCCGCATAGAACGGCGTCTGATCGAGAACGACCACACCCTCTTCGCCTTCGCTCAATACGTCAACCGATTGCCCGTCTTTATAGAGAGCAACGATTTTGGCAGAACCACTGTGAGCGGTGTAACCGGTGAACTCGGTGGCCACATCAACCTTGACCAGGCTGTTGTAGTCCATGCCAAAGGAGCTGGCGGAGCGGGCACGGACGCGCTGGGCT
Source organism: Pseudomonas sp. EL_65y_Pfl2_R96 (assembly GCF_963970905.1). NCBI lineage: Bacteria > Pseudomonadati > Pseudomonadota > Gammaproteobacteria > Pseudomonadales > Pseudomonadaceae > Pseudomonas > Pseudomonas sp. EL_65y_Pfl2_R96. Next base: position 12,234 of record NZ_CAXAQH010000020.1, read on the forward strand.
TCCATTTCGCGCTCAAAGCCTGCTTCGTCGATGGTCAGGCTGCGCTCACGCGCGATGTCGCCGGTCAGGTCCATCGGGAAGCCGTAAGTGTCGTAAAGCTTGAACACCACGTCGCCCGGTACCACGTCGCCTTTGAGTTCGGCCAGATCCTGCTCGAGGATCTTCAGGCCCTGTTCCAGGGTTTTGGCGAACTGCTCTTCTTCGGCTTTCAGCACGCGCTCGATGTGCGCCTGCTGGGATTTCAGCTCAGGGAACGCTTCGCCCATCTCGGCGACCAACGCCGCAACGATCTGGTAGAAGAAGCTGCCCTTGGCACCCAGTTTGTTGCCGTGACGGCAAGCGCGGCGAATGATCCGGCGCAGCACATAACCGCGGCCTTCGTTGGACGGCAGCACGCCGTCGGCAATCAGGAAGCCGCAGGAGCGGATGTGGTCAGCCACGACTTTCAGGGATGCCTGAGCGTCGTTGGTGCAACCGATGGCCTTGGCCGATGCACTCAGCAGGCTCTGGAACAGGTCGATTTCATAGTTCGAGTGAACGTGCTGCAGCACGGCACTGATCCGCTCCAGGCCCATGCCGGTGTCCACCGACGGCGCAGGCAACGGGTGCAACACGCCATCGGCGGTGCGGTTGAACTGCATGAACACGTTGTTCCAGATCTCGATGTAACGGTCGCCGTCTTCTTCCGGCGAGCCCGGCGGGCCACCCCAGATGTCGGCGCCGTGATCGTAGAAAATCTCGGTGCAAGGACCGCACGGGCCGGTATCGCCCATGGTCCAGAAGTTGTCGGAAGCGTATGGCGCACCCTTGTTGTCGCCGATGCGAACCATGCGCTCGGCCGGAACGCCGATCTCCTTGGTCCAGATGTCGTACGCCTCGTCATCGCTGGCGTAGACGGTGACCCAGAGCTTTTCTTTCGGCAGGTTCAGCCACTTCTCGCAGGTCAGGAAGTTCCAGGCGTAGGTGATGGCGTCACGCTTGAAATAATCACCGAAGCTGAAGTTACCCAGCATTTCGAAGAAGGTGTGGTGACGGGCGGTATAGCCGACGTTTTCCAGGTCGTTGTGCTTGCCGCCGGCGCGCACGCATTTCTGACTGCTGACGGCGCGGGTGTACGCGCGCTTTTCCTGGCCCAGGAAGCAGTCCTTGAACTGGTTCATCCCCGCGTTAGTGAACAGCAGGGTTGGGTCGTTGCCCGGAATCAAAGAGCTGGAGGCTACACGGGTGTGGCCTTGCTCTTCGAAGAAGCGAAGGAAGGCTTCACGGATTTCTGCGCTTTTCATTAGGTTCTTCCACGGAGGCTGCGGCCAAAGGCCTGTGCGAAACGTCAACAGACGAAGCGACGGCAAAGGGCCGCATTATATCGGCCCAGCGCGCGGGGTACAGCGTGTTTATACGATAGAAACAGTCAATTGGACCGCTAACGCGATCAGTTGCGGGAAAAGTCGACGAATGTAGCGACGACCTGCTCGATTTGCGCACGGCTGACGTCCATGTGCGTGACCATTCGCAGACGACCGGCAGCGCTGAGTTTGATCCCGCGTGTCGCGGCGAAGGCCTTGATCGCTTCGGCCTTGTCGCCCATTGCCACGTAAACCATGTTGGTCTGCACCGGCTCGACTTCATAGCCCGCCGCCCGTAGTCCCTCGGCCAGCAACTGTGCATTGGCGTGGTCGTCGGCCAGGCGCTGAACATTATTATCCAGCGCATACAGCCCCGCCGCCGCGAGAATCCCGGCCTGACGCATGCCGCCGCCGACCATCTTGCGCAAACGTCGTGCCTTGGCAATCAACTCGACCGAGCCGCACAGGACCGAACCAATCGGTGCGCCCAGGCCTTTGGACAGGCAGACCGAGACCGAATCGAAATGCTGAGTGATCTCCCGGGCATCGACACCCAGCTTGACCGCCGCGTTGTAGAGCCGCGCGCCATCCAGATGCAGCGCCAGGCCATGCTCACGAGTGAAGCGGCGAGCCTGGGCCAGATACTCCAACGGCAGCACCTTGCCCTGCATAGTGTTTTCCAGTGCCAGCAAGCGGGTGCGGGCGAAGTGGAAATCATCCGGTTTGATCGCGGCGGCGACCTGCGCCAGGTCCAGCGAACCGTCGGCTTGTACTTCCAGTGGTTGCGGCTGGATCGAACCGAGCACTGCCGCGCCGCCACCTTCGTACTTATAGGTATGGGCCTGCTGGCCGACAATGTACTCGTCGCCGCGCCCGCAATGAGCCATCAAGCCTAGAAGATTGCTCATGGTGCCCGTCGGGACAAACAACGCCGCGGCAAAACCCAATCGTCTTGCCAGTTCGGCTTCCAGACGATTGACCGTCGGATCTTCGCCATAAACGTCGTCACCGGTGGCCGCGTTGGCCATCGCGTCGAGCATCCCTGCGGTCGGTTGGGTGACGGTGTCGCTGCGAAGATCGATAACGCTCATGAATCTGGCCTCGGTTAGCAGGGAAAATCCCTTTCAGGATGGAATTACTGCGGTCATGCCGACAAATAATCAAGCCTTGAGCGAGGAAAAGACGCTTTACGTCTTCGAAAAAGCGCAATCCATGTGGAGTGGGCTTGCCCGCGATAGCATTGTGTCAGTCACCTTGGTTATCGACTGACAGTTCGCTATCGCGGGCAAGCCCGCTCCCACAGGTTCTGCATTTTGATTGACGGGTATTGGCATGCACGCCACGGAAATATGTGCTAAAAACGCTTCGCCGCCAAACAAACGGGCGGCAAAACGTTCTCAGGGCGGGGTGTAATTCCCCACCGGCGGTAATTGCGCGCAATGCGCATAGCCCGCGAGCGCTTGGCGTCAGGCACGGCAATGGCTGTGATGGCGGCAAGGTCAGCAGACCCGGTGTGATCCCGGGGCCGACGGTCATAGTCCGGATGAAGAGAGAACGGGATTGACGCCGCCTGGGCTCTATACCAAAGCGCCGTCCGCAGGCATTTGTGCCTGCGTACCCTTAAATCCCATTCGATTCATAACGCCCTGTTTTTCACACAAACAGGAGTCAGAACATGCAACCCACCGCAATCGATAGCAAAAGCAAAAACCATCAGGGCGAGCGCGTCGCGTTCATCCAGGCCTGCTGGCACAAGGAAATCGTCGACCAGAGCCGTAAAGGCTTCGTCACCGAAATGATTGCCCAGGGTTATCAGGAGTCGGACATCGATTTCTTCGAAGTTGGCGGCGCCTTTGAAATTCCGCTGCACGCCAAACTGCTGGCCAAGTCCGGTCGTTATGCCGGCATCGTCGCGGCGGGCCTGGTGGTCGACGGCGGCATCTATCGCCACGAATTCGTCGCCCAGTCGGTGATCAGCGGCCTGATGCAGGTTCAGCTGGAAACCGAAGTGCCGGTGTTCTCAGTGGTTTTGACCCCGCACCACTTCCATGCCGGCGAAGAACATCAGAAGTTCTTCTTCGAGCATTTCGTGCATAAAGGTCAGGAAGCGGCGAAGACTTGCGCGGATACGCTGCACAAGACCCGCGCATTGCGCCGCAGCGAACCCCGCGCGGTAGCCGTTTAAACACAAAACCTGTGGGAGCGGGCTTGCCCGCGATAGCGGTGTGTCAGTCACCCTAATTATCGACTGACAGTCCGTTATCGCGGGCAAGCCCGCTCCCACAAGGATTTATGTCGAGCCAGAGATCAGGGTCAGGCCAGGTTTTCGTCGGTGGTCGGCACGATCAGGATGCCGGCGCGCAGGCCGTTCTTGACCTTGGGGTTCGGGAAGATGATCCGGGCGCCCTTCTCTTCGATGACCCAGCGGGTGTTGGCGATGTCCTCGGCCAGCACATACCCCACCTTCAACTCCGAAAAGTTTTCGATATCCGCCGGCAGGTTCAGGCGAAAGCTATCGCTGTGCTTGATGACTTCCCGCGCGACGCTGAACAGCTGCAAACCTTCCAGCCCTTCATCGGTCATTGGCGGCTCGGTGCCTTCGATGATCTGCTTCAGGCGGGCTTCAAGCAGGCTGACGTTGACCCCATCGTTCTGTCCGAACGGTCTTGCCTTGCCCAGTTCGAGGGTGAAGGACTCGGCACCGAGCTTGTCATAGGTATACGAGCTGAACACGATGGACGGCTTGTTTTGCAGCAGCACCGCTTCCATGCCCGCGGCGCGCAGGCGAGCCAGTTCCTGACGGGAATGCTGTCGATCTTCTTTCCAGGGGTACAACGCGAATTGCTCAATCTTCGAGCCGCGAATCGCCGTGTGCAGGTCGTAGTGCAGTCGACTGCGGTCCGGCAGGCTGAAGAAAGTCGCTGCCAGCCGCTCTAGCTCACAAGCGCGCAATGCCTCGGAACCGCTGCTTTGTTCGTGACGGCCGTTGAACAGCCGATTGACGTCCTGCTCGATGAAACGCTCACCGCGGCGGATGGCCTCGGGGTTGCCGAACAGGAACAGAATACGTGCGCGCGGCTTCAAGCCACCGCGGGCGATGTCATGCAACAGGCGATCGAGCAGCTCGATCGGCGCTGTTTCGTTGCCATGGATGCCGGCCGAAAGCAGCAGGTCCAGGCCGTTGTCGCGAGCTTCAGGTGGCCGGACTTCCAGCGCACCTTCGCTCAACCAGCGCATCCGCACGCCTTCGACAGTCAGTTGAGTCTTCTCCGCCGGTTCGCGGCCGGCGAGGGTCAGTTCAAGCAGTTTGCCGAGGGCGAGCATAGAGCGGCTTCCTTAGTGGTCGTGATTGCAATCCGGGCCGTGCACGTGGTCCTCATCATCACTGAGGTCGGCCGGTTCCATCTCCAGTTGCAGACTTACCAGATTAGTCGCCAACGGGCGCAACAGCAGGTTGGCGTATTCAGCATCACCTTCTTCGACGTCCACGCCGATCAGCAACTGGCCACGGCCGTCCTGCTGGATCCACAGCTCTTTGCCTTGCCACATGACCGCGACGCGGGTGCAGGACGTTTCCAGTTGCGTGCCGTCGGTGTCTTCAAGGATCAGCTGCAGGGTATCGCTCATGTATTTACGCTCTCGTCTGGAGATTAAGCGGCGCGCTTGCCGTTCATATAAAAAGCCAAGGCGCGCCGGCTATCAATTGATCTGGAATGGATAAACCGCGCCCAGTTTAAGGATTTGCGTCAGTTCATCCAGTGCCGTCCGGCACTCAAGCAGCAATTGCGGGTCCGCCAGATCGTTTTCGGTCATGCGGTCGCGGTAGTGCTTGTCGACCCATTCGGTCAACGTGCCGTACAACGGTGCCGTCATGATAACCCCTTGGTTGACGGCCGCCAGTTCGGTTTCGTTGAGTGCGACGCGCAGCCGCAGGCAAGCCGGGCCGCCGCCGTTCTGCATGCTCTGCTTGAGATCGAAAACTTTCACTTCACGGATCAGGCCGCCAGAGCCGGTCAGGCCTTGCAGGTACTGCCAGACACGTTCGTTGCCACGGCATTCTTCCGGCACGATCAACAACATGGAGCCGTCAGGACGCGACAGCAGCTGGCTATTGAACAGGTAGGAACGAACGGCGTCTTCCACGGTGACCGCGGAACGCGGTACGCAGATCGACTGAAATTTCCCACCGACTTTTGCGAGTTTGCCTTGTAGCTCAGCGAGCATCTGGTCGGTGTCGAGGAAGGCGTCCTCGTGATAGAACAGCACCTCGCCGTTGCCCACGGCGATCACGTCGTTGTGAAACACGCCCTGATCGATCACCGAAGGATTCTGCTGGGCGTAGACCACGCCGTCATCACTCAGGCCATGCAGACGCGCGACAGCCTGGGACGCTTCGAGGGTCTGGCGCGCCGGGTACTTCTGCGGTGCCGGATAACGGGTGTCGAACGCGCTGCGACCGAACACGAAAAACTCGACGCCGGCCTCACCGTAGTCACGGCAGAAGCGGGTGTGGTTGGCAGCGCCTTCGTCGCCGAACTGCGCCACGGCCGGCAACGCGGCGTGGTGAGCGAAGTGTTTCTGGTCAGCGAACATCGCGCCCAGCACGCGACTGGTGGTCGGGTGTTCGATGCTGCGGTGGTATTTGCAGTTGAGGTTGGCGGCGGTGAAATGCACACGGCCATCCGCGGTGTCGGCGCTCGGGCTGACAGTGGCGGCGTTGGCCACCCACATGCTCGACGCCGAGCAACTGGCGACCAGCAGTGGCATCGCATCTTTGGCGGCTTGCTCGATCACTTGCGCATCGGTGCCGCTGAAACCCAGGCGGCGCAGCGCCCCGACATCCGGACGTTCCTGTGGTGCCAGCACGCCTTGCTGAAAGCCCATTTCCATCAGCGCTTTCATCTTCGCCAGGCCTTGCAGCGCGGCTTCCTTCGGATTGGAAGATTGCTGGCTGTTGCTCTGGGACGCGACGTTGCCGTAGGACAGGCCGCCGTAGTTATGGGTCGGCCCCACTAGACCGTCAAAATTGACTTCATAGGATTTCATCAGCGAGGCTCCACGAGAATCTGTTGTTATAGGCTTCAGTAACTATTCTTTGAGACCGCGTCGCGGCCTTCGCGGGCAAGCCCGCTCCCACAGGTTCGGTGGTGTTCACACATGTTGTGGCCAACGCAAATCCTGTGGGAGCGGGCTTGCCCGCGATTGGCGTTACGCCATCTTCACGCCAGGCGTCAAAGCAGCAGGCAACACCAAGTTCGGGGTCTCCAGCGAGGCCACCGGGTACGCGCAGTAATCTGCGGCGTAGTAGGCGCTGGCGCGGTGGTTGCCCGAGGCGCCGACGCCGCCGAATGGCGCGCTGCTCGCCGCACCAGTCAACTGCTTGTTCCAGTTGACGATACCGGCCCGGCTTTCCAGCCAGAACTGCTGATAACGCGCTTCGGAATCCGACAGCAGACCGGCCGCCAGGCCATAGGCGGTGTCGTTGGCTTCAGCGATCGCCGCTTCAAAATCAGCGTAGCGGATCACTTGCAGCAGCGGACCGAACAGCTCTTCGTCGGGACGATCGGCAACCGCTGTCACGTCCAGAATGCCAGGGGTCAGCAAGGCAGCCTGAGCCTGAGGCTGAGTCATTTCCAACAGCGCCACTGCGCCGTTGGCCAGCAGATGTTCTTGCGCTTCCATCAGGGCTTTCGCGGCGCCGAGGGAAATCACCGAGCCCATGAACGGCGCCGGTTGCTGGTCGAACGCACCGACTGAAAGGGTCGAGCTGACCGCCACCAGACGCGCCAGCAGCGTATCGCCCCAGGCGCCTTGCGGCACCAGCAAGCGACGAGCGCAGGTGCAACGCTGGCCGGCAGAAATGAATGCCGACTGAATGATGGTGTAAACGGCAGCATCGAGATCCGCAACCTGATCCACCACCAGCGGGTTGTTACCACCCATTTCCAGCGCGAGAATCTTGTCTGGACGGCCGGAAAACTGCTTGTGCAGGTGATTGCCGGTACGGCTGGAACCGGTGAAGAACAGACCGTCAATGCCCGGGTTCGCCGCCAGGGCGATACCGGTTTCGCGAGCGCCTTGCAGCAGGTTCAGCACGCCGGCCGGCAGACCGGCTTCGATCCAGCACTTGACCGTCAGCTCGGCGACTTTCGGGGTCAGTTCGCTTGGCTTGAACAGCACACTGTTGCCGGCCAGCAGCGCCGGCACAATGTGACCGTTCGGCAAGTGACCGGGGAAGTTGTAAGGACCGAACACCGCCACCACGCCGTGCGGTTTGTGACGCAATACAGCGGTGGCGTCGCCCAGCGGGCCGCTCTTCTCGCCAGTCCGTTCGCGGTAGCTCTGCACCGAGATCGCGATCTTGTTGATCATGCTGGTGACTTCGGTCGCCGCTTCCCACAGGGGTTTGCCGGTTTCTTCACCGATGGTGCGAGCCAGCTCGTCAGCGTGATTCTTCAGTGCGGCGGCAAAGGCTTCCAGCACGCTGATGCGCTCTTCCAGGGTACGACGGGCCCAGCCCGGGAACGCCTGACGCGCGGCTTGCACAGCCGACTCGACCTGAGCGGTAGTGGCGCCCTCGCCGGCCCACAGCACTTGCTGGGTCACCGGGTTTACCGATTGAAAGTTTTCACCCTGGCCGGCCAGCCATTCACCGGCGATGTATAGCGAATTCATTATTTCGACTCCCGAGCTACAGACAACGGAACGGCGCGCACTTGATCGCCAGCGTTGAGTTGAAGACGTTTGGCGGTCAGCGGATCAACCACCAAAGTACCGGCAGCGAAGCGTGCTGGCGCGGCAGTGATCCGGCAGTCTTCTCGCTTGCGGTTATGAATCAGGAACGGCGTGGCGTCATCACCCGGAGTGCCGATGGCCAGCACCAGCGCCTGGCTGTCGCGCACCGCGCGGATCTTGGTGGTTTCGCACTCCACCGCGGGACCTGCGTCGAAGATGTCGACGTAGCCTTGGTAACTGAAGCCTTCGCTCTTGAGCATCGCCAGGGCCGGCTCGGTGTCCGGATGAACCTGGCCGATCACGTTGCGCGCATCTTCCGACAGGAAGCAGGTGTACAGCGGGAATTTCGGCATCAGTTCGGCGATGAATGCCTTGTTGCCCACACCCGTCAGGTAATCGGCCTGGCTGAATTCCATCTTGAAGAAGTGCCGGCCCAGGCTTTCCCAGAACGGCGAACGCCCTGCTGCGTCGGACATGCCGCGCATCTCGGCGATGATCTTGTTGCCGAACAGTTGCGGGAATTCGGCGATGAACAGCAGACGCGCCTTGGCCAGCATGCGGCCATTGAGGCCACTGCGGTAATCGGCGTGCAGGAACAGCGAGCACAATTCAGAGTTGCCGGTCAGGTCATTGGCCAGGAACAGCGTCGGAATTTCGCGGTAGATGTTCAGCTCTTGCGAGGCGCTGACTGTCAGGCCCACCCGGAAGTTGTACCAGGGCTCACGCAGACCGACGGCGCCGGCAATGGCGGAAATGCCCACCACGCGGCCATTGTCATCTTCGAGCACGAACAGGTAGTCCGCATCGCCCCGCCCGGCGTCGCCGCGGAAGGTTTTCTCGGCCCAGCCGACCCGATGGGCCAGACGTTCTTCGTTGGCCGGCAAGGTAGTCAGGCCGGTGCCGGTGCTGCGGGCCAGGTCGATCAGAGCGGGTAAGTCGCTGCTGCGTACGGGACGAACGATCATGCTATCTCCTCAAACGGGCCGCAGACGCCACCCGTGAAACTTCGCTGCTTTCCAGGATGCTCTCCAGGATTAAAGCAGGCGTTAAACCGCCACCAGGCGCACGCTGGCACCTTCACCGACGCCCAGGGCTTCGGCCGCTTCCAGATCCAGGGTCACGGGTTTGCCTGGCGCGTAATCGAGCTCGAGCAAAACGGCGCGGTAATCCTGCAACTGGGCGTTGGCCACCAGGTACTGACGACCGGCGCCTTTGACCGGCTCACCGATTTTCACCGGGACCACACGGCTCTGGGCGATCGAACGGATCCCCGAGACGCGGGCATGCAGGGTCGGGCCACCGTCGAAAATGTCGATGTAGTGATCGGTCTCGAAGCCTTCGCGCATCAGGATGTCGAACGTGATTTGCGCCCGTGGGTGCACCTGGCCCATCGCCTCTTGAGCGGAGTCCGGCAGCAGCGGCACGTAGATCGGGTAATGCGGCATCAGCTCGGCCAGGAAGGTCCGGCTCTTCAGACCGCACAGACGCTCGGCAGCGGCATAGTTGAGGTCGAAGAAGTTGCGACCGATGGCGTCCCAGAACGGCGAGTCGCCATTTTCGTCGCTGTAGCCGACGATCTCGGTCACCACGGAATCGGCAAAGCGCTCCGGGTGGCTGGCCACGAACAGCAGACGGCCACGGGAATTGAGTTCAGCCCAAGGCGATCCCACCAACTCGCGCTGCACGTAGAAGCTGGTCAGCAAGCTGTTGCCGGTCAGGTCGTGGCACTGGGAGAGCACGTGAATCTTGTTGTGAATCTTCAGCTCGCGGGAAGCGTGCACGAAGGTTTCATTACGGAAGCTGTAGAACGGCTCGGAATAACCGGCCGAGGCAACGATGGCCGAACAACCGACCAGCTTGCCGGTGGCGGTATCTTCGAGCACGAAGAAATAGCTCTCTTCACCGTTGAAGCTCACTTCGGCAGCGAACGAGGCTTCGCTTGCTGCGATCTTGTCGCTCAGGCGTTCAACGTCATCCGGCAAGGAAGTGACACCAATCGGGCTGTCCGCAGCCAGACGCTGTACCTCGCCCAGATCAGCCATTTGCGCGGGGCGCATCACCAGCATGGTGTCACTCCTTTCTCGAAAAAATTCATCAGAAAAATGCCCGGCTCATGTGGAAGCGGGCTTGCCCGCGATAGCGTCCTGTCAGATAACAATGAAGTCGGCTGTCAGGCCCTCATCGCGGGTAAGCCCGCTCCCACACGTATTGTGCCCAGCACAAAAAAATTGATTCGACGCCTGAACAGTCCAGGCGTCGAAGGGACTATCAGGCTTGCGTCAGCTTGGCCGCGGCGCGTTCGAAACGGTCCAGACCGGCATCGATATCGGCGTCTTCAACCACCAGGCTTGGGGCGAAACGAATCACGTCCGGGCCTGCTTGCAGAATCATCAGGCCTTCACGCTCGGCGGCGTTGAAGATGTCCTTGGCCTTGCCCTTCCAGGCATCGCTCAGCACGCAACCGAGCAACAGGCCCAGGCCACGGACCTGAGTGAAGAGGCCGTATTTCTCGCCAATCTGCTCAAGACGGGTCTTGAACTTGTCGTGCTTGGCTTTGACGCCGTTCAGCACTTCAGGCGTGTTGATCACGTCGATTACTGCCTCAGCGACAGCACACGCCAGCGGGTTGCCACCGTACGTGGTGCCGTGGGTGCCAACGACCAGGTGTTTGGCCAGGTCTTCGGTGGTCAGCATCGCTGCGATCGGGAAACCGCCGCCCAGGCTCTTGGCGCTGGTCAGGATGTCCGGGGTCACGCCGTAATGCATGTAGGCGAACAGCTCGCCGCTACGGCCCATGCCGGTCTGGACTTCGTCGAAGACCAGCAATGCATTGTGCGCGTCGCACAGCTCACGAGCACCTTGCAGGTAGGACAGCTCGGCCGGCAGTACGCCGCCTTCACCCTGGATCGGCTCCAGCACCACCGCGCAGGTCTTGTCGGAAACAGCGGCTTTCAGCGCGGCCAGATCGTTGTAAGGCACGTGGGTAATGCCGGTGATTTTCGGACCGAAGCCGTCGGAGTACTTCGACTGGCCACCGACGTTCACGGTGAACAGGGTACGGCCGTGGAAGCTGTTGAGCGCAGCGACGATTTCGTACTTCTCGGTACCGAAACGGTCATGGGCCACGCGACGGGCCAGCTTGAAGGCGGCCTCGTTGGCTTCGGCGCCGGAGTTGCAGAAGAACACACGCTCGGCAAACGTGGCGTCGACCAGCTTATGGGCCAGGCGCAAGGCCGGCTCATTGGTGAACACGTTGGATACGTGCCACAGCTTGTTCGCCTGCTCGGTCAATGCAGCAACCAACGCCGGGTGCGCATGGCCCAATACGTTAACGGCAATCCCGCCGGCGAAGTCGATCAGCTCGCGGCCAGACTGGTCCCAGACACGGGAACCGGCGCCACGCACAGGAATGAAGGCGGCTGGCGCGTAGTTGGGAACCATTACCTGGTCAAAATCAGCGCGTTCTACCGCAGCGTGCTCAACGGACATCGGAGTCTCCTGATGAGGAACACTCGCCTGAAACTGGCGAGCGATGAGGGGATTGTAAGGACAGTTTTCAGCCCGGCCTTGCCGCCAAGCGACAACTTCTTATAGCGCAAACACAGGTTTTGCCCGGGTTTACGGCAATGCGACAAATAGGGTCGCAAAGGCGCAGTTTAAACTGCCGCCGCCGATTTGCGGCAGGCCCGAGAGGATATCAATTCAAGTCGGCGTCACTGGTATAAATATGTACCGCACCTGCATCCCATCGTTCTGATTTGCTGGGCACTTTCCAGACGCCCAAGGATTGGCCCGATGCACCCCAACGAAGAACAGCAACCTGCCATCACTGCCGACGCGCTCAGCCAGCGCCCCGACGATCACTACTTGCATCTGCAGGCCAGTCTGCCCCAGTGGCTGGGCAACGCCACATCAGCCAGACGCCAGGCGTTGAAGGCCACTCAGCCCTTGCTGCCGCTGACGCTCCAGTCCGTGCCGGCGGGCCAGCATCAGTTGCTGAAAACCCTCAACGTCGCACATTGGAATGCCCAAAACGATGTCGACCGGCAACTCGAGCACTTCAAGGATGCCAGCGCCTTTGCCGAGCCCCTGCTGAAGGCCGCGCTGAAAACCCGCTTCGATCTGGATCTGGACGTCAGGACCACGTTCCTGCGCCTGTACCTGCCCACCACTACCCCACTGTTTGCGATCAAGACTGGCGCCCGCACCTGGACGGTGTCTTTGCTGGAGGCGGCGCTGCATAACTTCGAGCAAAAGGAAACCGAGGACGATGCCTATGATGCCGCTTCGACTTTCATCACCCAACCTTCGGCAAACGGGCAGTTCGACACGCTGCCGCCGATCAAGGAAAAGCTGAGCATCGCGGCATTTGCCCAGCTGTGCCGAGAGCTGGATATCGGCGCGCAGTACACGACGTATCTGAAAGACCATCTCGGCTTTACCGATCCGGCGAAGGCTGCGCAGTTGCGGCAAAAGATCGACAAAGGCCAGCAGGCTGCACTGAAAGCCGCCCTGCAGCTTGCCCGCATGAGCGGCGATATCAGTGAGGGTTATTTCCGCACGATCTCCGCACTGGTCTTAGGCATGCAGCATTTACGGATCAACGGCCAGCCACTGCTGTGCCACAGCCTGACGATGATGTCCGCGCCCCTCACCGACATCATTGTCTTCGCCCCGCCTGCGGATGAACCGCGAACCGCCGCCCGGGTGGTGGCCTATGTACCGGACGACCCGCTGCATCCGATCAAGGAATACGCCTCGTCCACCGAACTGGAAGTCGAACTGACCCGCCAATTGCGTTCCGGCGAATACCAGAAATTCTTCAGCCGTTTCATCAATCACGAGCAGCGCGGGTTTTTCTTCTCCAGCCTGAACAGTCGCCTGAGTCGCGTGACTTGGCACGCGCCTGTGACAGGCAGCGCGCAACCGCCATGGCGAGAAGAGCCATTCGAGCGGCCAGACCTGCAACTGGCCTCGACACCGATCCGCAGTGAACTGTGGGAACACCTCTATCAGGGCAAGCTGAACAAAATCCTGAATGACGCCCGGGTTATCGCCGTCGCGACCGCCACAGTCGATTCGAGGGTGCGCTGGGCGTTGTGGGATTCCTTTGTCGGTATCGCCTCGACGATCGTACAGACCGCCGCCTTCGTCATTGCGCCCTTCGTCCCGGTTCTCGGCGAAATGGTAATGGCATACATGGCCTATCAGTTTCTCGACGAAGTGTTCGAAGGCATCGTCGACTGGACATTGGGGCAGACCGCTGAGGCGATACAACACCTGATCGGCACCGTCGACTCACTGATTCAACTGGGAGGGTTTGCCGTTGGCGGCGCCATCGTCGTCGGTGAGTTCCGCAAAGTCCTTCCCAAGGAAATCGTCGCCTTTATCGAACGTTTCAATCCCGTGCGCATGCCCGACGGCCAGACCCGCTATTGGCAAGCGGATCTGACCCGATACGAGCAGAACAGCGTACCTGACGCCCAGTCCAAACCGAACGAACTGGGCTTGCACCAGCATCAGGGGAAAAAACTGCTGCGCCTCGATGACGCGCATTTCGCGGTGAGCGAAAGCCGGATTCCGGGCCAGTACACCATTGATCACCCAACCCGACCGGACGCCTACACACCGGTGCTGCGACACAACGGCGATGGCGCCTGGCACAGCGAACTCGAACAGCCGCTGGAATGGGATACACCCACGACGCTGCGACGGATTGGCCACTCGGTCGAATCGTTCACGCCGGCACAGCGCGAGCGCCTCCTTCAAATCAGCGGCTACGACGACAATGCCTTGCGCCAGATGCATGCCGACCAGGAACCGCTGCCGCCATTGCTGGCCGACAGTATCGTGCGCTTCAAAATCGATCAGGATTTGCAGCTGTTCATCGAACAACTGGGCAGCGAATCGCCCGAACAGTATTGCGCCGCCGACCCGATGATTCAGTTGCAATTGCTTACCGAGCAAGGGCGCTGGCCGGCCGGCAAACGGCTACGCCTGCTGGATCAACGAGGCGAAGTCAGCTGGCAGTCTTCAGCCAGCGAAACCCTGCCTGTCACCGATATTCATTTGGACAATTTGCTCGAAGTCGACCTCCTCAAGACGCTGCTGCAGGCACTCAACGAACAGGACGCCAAAGCGCTGCTGGGCGAAGCATTCGCGGGTCCGGACCTGCCATTGGACGTGCGCTCCCGCAACTTGCGCCAGCAACTGCTGCAACACGCCAAGAATCAGCGCGGCACGCTGTTTGAATCACACTACCGGGCCATTCCCCGCGCCAGCGACCCGTTGATCACCCGCATTGCACAGCACGAACCGTCATTGCCCACACCTGTCACTCAAGAACTGCTCAACAACGCCACCGGCGATGAGCTGCTGCAAATCAGCGAAGGGCAGTTACCGGTGCGTCAGCAGGCCCTCGTTCAGTTCGCCAGGGAAGAAGTGCGGGTCACGCGTGCTTTTGAAGGACTGGAACTGGACTCGGTGAACAATCCGGACACCGACACACTGGCCCTGCACAGCCTCAGGTACGTGCCAGGCTGGACTGGCGACGTGCACCTGGAAATTCGCGACGGGCGTTACGAAGGCAGAATGCTCGACAGCACGGGTCGCGCCGATGCGCCAGCGCAAAAGGTTCTGGTCAGGCAGAGCGATGGTCGCTACCGGCCGTTTGATGAGCGCGGTCAGGAACTGCATTCGGCTACTGATTTTTACTCCAGCATTCTGTACGCCCTGCCGGATGCCGAACGCCAGGCCTTGAATCTGCAGATCGGTCAGGCAGAACAACTGAAAGCCGCGATCCGCGCCCGACCGCTGGCTCGAGATGAGCTACGTGTGGTGATTGCGCTGCCCTCCACTCCGGCCCCACAGATAGACACCCTGCGTCTGGTGGCGCACAGAGGCCGGCCGGCCAGCGGTTTGCCCGAGACAAATGCGCCTGCCACTGCCCTTCCTGCGCCGCTGGATGCTGTTCGATTGATCTATCGAGGCTACAACGCCCAGGAAGCCCGGGATTTTACGGTGAGATTTGGCAATGACCCGGCGGCGATGAGAAACGAACTGGCGCGCCTGAGGAGCGAACTCACCCGCCTCACGGATAACCTGCGTCTCTGGGAAACCCAGGTTCCCACAAACGATCCCGCTAGCGGATTGCCCTTGACGGCCATTGAACTTCGCGCGGCAAAGCAAAGCCGCGCAACACTCAGAAAAAACCTCGAACGCTGCTGGCGCAGGGAAATACGCAGCTCCGCCGGTTACACCCTTCAGGTAAGACAGCCGATCATCGGTGACCTGCCCGTGCCGGATGCCGACTTCAGTCACGTCGCCTCACTTGGCATCAACGGCGGCCCTCATACCGGTGCCATCGATGGATTCTTGCAGCAGTTCCCGCAACTGCAATCCCTGGACGTGCAAAACCTCAACTTGTCGAGCCTGCCGCCAGCCATTACCTCAATGCCCCTGCTGCAAAATCTGGTCATGCGCGACTGCGGTCTCGTTCTGCCTGCCAACAACCGGTCGATGTTTGCGCCCTTGTCCGAACTCATGCTCCTGGACCTGCAAGGCAACCGCCTCGAGGTGGCGCCCGATGTTCACGCAATGCCCTCGTTGCGCTACATCAATCTCGACAATACGGGCATCTCGATGCTGCCAGGTGGTCTGCTGGATCATCCACAACTGGTCATGAGCCGATTCTCCGGCAATCAGATCATTGACATTCCCGAGGTGTTTTTCGATCTGGCTCCTGCGCTCAGTGACGGTTTCAGTTTTGCCGACAATCCCCTTTCCTCAACCAGCCGGGAGCGGGTGAAGGTCTACTACAAGCGAAGCGGAAAGCACTTTGGCGTTCTGCCAGAAGCGGCGGACATGAATCGGGCGAGCAAGCTCTTTCCAGGCCTCAACAGCGAGCAAGCCACTGATCTGCTTTATCAACTGCCCGGAACACTGGTCGAAGGCCGCGCCCAACTCGCCGCTTGGGAAGCCGAAGTCCGTCGGCTCCATGACGACCTTGCACAATGGAGCGACAACATCCCCGAGCGCTCCCCGGAGACGGGTGAGCTGTTGACTGTCAACGAGCAGGAGAACGAACGCCTTGTCCGGCAAGCCTTCAGCAACAAAGTGGAACAGTTGTGGCGTCAAAGACCGCCGTTACCCCCGACACTGCAAAGCAACCGCCTGCAAGCCTCCGTGGGGTTCATCGGCGACATGCCGTTGCTGCGTGCAGATTTCAGCCATGTTCGAGAAATCGCCCTTGATGGCAACCGTCATGTTTCGGCGCTCTTGCCCTTCCTGCAGCAGTTTCAGGACCTGACCCTGTTGGAGCTGAGTTTTTTTGATCTGGAACCTGCAACGCTGTCATCGATAAACACGACGAAACTGCTCACACTGCGACTCAAGAACTGCGGAGTCATGATGACCCCGGAAAACCAGGCCGCGCTCTGCGCCATGCCGCAGCTGCAAACACTCGAATTGCGCGGCAACCCTCTCGGATCATTTTTTGATCTGAATCTGCTGCCCTCGCTCAAATACCTCGATCTGTCTGCCACTGGCCTTCGCGAACTGCCCCCCGGAATCACCGAGAGCCCCGATCCGGGAACCGCGCTGTTGAGTGAAAACAACATCGTCGAGCTGCCCGATGCGCTTTTTGATCTGCCGGCCGAGCGCAGTGACGGCATTGATCTGGCTGACAACCAGGGTCTCTCAGCTGACGCTCGCAACCGGATTAAAAGCTACTACCGCAGAACCGGGCAGGATTTCGACGTGCTGGCAGACCCTGCGGACATCGCCCTGGCCAGAGAACTGTTCCCTAGCCTGGATACCGTCGAGGCCAGCGAACTCATTTACGACTTGCCCGGCACCCTGGCGGACGGTCGGGTACAGCTTGAGGCCTGGAAAGTGGAACTCGACAGACTCAAGCAAGATCTGCAGACCTGGGCAGTTCAGGTACCGCATCAAGACCCGCTGACCGGCGAGGCGAACGATGCCGTCACGATGTACAACAAGGACCGATCTGAATTTGCCCGGCAATTACAGAGCTTCTGGCAACGCCGATCGAGCACGTCCGGCATGCGCGATGATCACTTCATTGCAAACCTGAACTTTGTGGGGGACATGCCACGGCTGACGGCGGACTTCAGCCATGTTTCAAGGCTGCACCTCATCGGCAACTCAGCGATTGGTGACATCGCCCCGTTCATCGAATTGTTTTCCCGGCTACATGTCCTGGAGATGCATGACTTCACCTTGGGCCAAGTGCCCGCCAACCTTGCGCGCCTGACCGAACTCAAGGAACTGACACTGGGTAGATGCGCCATTACCCTCACCGCCGAGGGCCAGACCCTGCTGCATTCACTCCCTGATCTTGAGCATCTGGACCTGAGCAACAACCCACTGGGGCTGATTCCCGATCTGACACCCATGCCAACGCTGAACGATATCCGCCTGTACAACACCGGCATCGCCAGCCTGCCCAATGGCCTTGCCACGCATCCCAACCTCAGAAGCGCACAGCTCACTGGCAACGCCATTACTGATCTGCCAGAAGATTTCTTTGCAGTGGATATCGATCTGGCCGATGGCATTGATCTGGCGAACAACCCTTTGTCCCCGAGTGCTCGTGATCGCATCAAGGTGCACTACGCCAGCATTGGAAATGATTTCGGCGTACTGCCCGACAGGGCCGACATCACCAAAGCGCAGACACTGTTTCCGGAGCTGGACATCGAAGATGCCACCCATGTGATCTATCGATTGCCAGGAACGCTGGCAGACGGCAGCGCTCAGTTGGCGCGCTGGGAAACAGAAATCACACAAATGGTCAGCGACCTCGCCGCCTGGTCAGAGCGCGTGCCGACCGGCACGACAGGACTGAACATGAACGCGGTTGACCGGGCTGCGCAGCGGTTCAACCGCAGAGCCTTCAGCCGCACTCTGAAACAGTTCTGGCGCAGCAGACAAACCGGCAAGACAGAACTCAGAGTCAATTCTCTAGGCATTGATCTGACCATCATCGGTGAGCTGCCAACGCTGACCGCTGACTTCAGTCATGTCACCCGGTTGGCGCTGCAGGGTAACGATTTCCTCACGAGCGTCGAGGGCTTCCTGAATTGTTTTACCGGACTGGAGGCCCTGGAAATGCGCCGCTTTGCCCTCGGCAAATTTCCTCCGTCCGTTTCCCGAATGACCAGACTCAAAACACTGGTGCTCAGCAGCTGCGGCATCCTGTTCGATGAAGCGGGACAAGCTGCCCTGTCCTCCCTGCCCCGACTGAGCGGGCTGGATATGTACAACAACCCGTTGGGCAGCGTCCCGGACATTACAGCGCTGAAAGCACTGGACTTCATCGACCTGTCCAGAACGGGGATCGATCATCTTCCAGCCGGTTTGCACGAACTGCCCGATCTGAAAATTGCACTGTTCAGTGAAAACCGTATCAGCGTACTGCCGGAAGAACTTTTCCAACTTCCCCCCGATCTCAGCACCGGCGTTGACCTCGACCACAATCCGCTGACATCAACCACACGGGAGCGGATCAAAACCCACCGCCAGGCGAGCGGCGTAGATTTCGGTGTTTCGGTCAGCCCCGAAGACAGTCAACTGGCCCGTACGCTTTATCCGCAATCAAGCGACACGCACATCAACGATATTGTCTATGGCTTGCCCGGGACACTGGCTGATGGTCGAGTTGAACTCGTGCGTCGACAGACTGAGCTCGCGACCTTGATTCGTGATCTCGAAGCATGGACAAAAGAAGCTCCGATCAACAGCGACGTCCCCGCACCACTGGACGCCGATTCCCTGCATCTGGAGCAAGAGCGCAGGGAACAATTCAAAGAACTTCTGGAATATTGCTGGCGCCGGATAGCCGTAGAGGGTCAGAGCGAATTCGAGTTCACTTGCGATCTGCCCATCACGGGTGCATTGCCGACGTTATCGGCTGACTTCGGCCATATACAGACACTGAACCTGACCAGCAGCAACGCCACGCCCCCGCGTGTCGGTCAATTTCTCGAGCGTTTTGCCAATCTGCAGATGCTTGCCATCCAGGGCTATCGTCTGGACGACATCCCCCAAGCAGTGCTGGCCATGGACAAACTCAAGAGACTCAGCCTGCCCAACTGCCATATCAGCCTGACTCAACAAACGGTGGAGGGACTGGCCGCCCTGAAGAACCTCAACAGACTGGTTCTGCGGAACAACCCGCTGAGCCGCACACCCGATGTGGGTCAGATGGCCGCATTGTCCTGGCTGGACTTGAGCCACACGGGCCTCAGTGAAGTACCGACGGGTTTGTTCGACTGCCGCCAGCTTGAAACCGTTGACCTCTCCGGGAACGCCATTGTCGAGGTGCCGATCGAGCTGCTGGGCACCGGCACAACCGAATTCGACTTCAGTGACAACTCACTCTCCGACACCGCCGAACAGCGCGTGACGAGTCAACGTCTTGCCAGGGAAAACGCACAGAGCGAACAGCGAAGGCTGCAAGAGGAACCCGAAGTCTCATCCATTTCCATAGGCAATGAGCCGCCGCCACCGCCAAGGTCGCAATACGTCTAGCCGCGCTCGGGCGGCACCGACGACAATTCGAACGGACTGCTGCTGCGCCGCTGGTTGCGATCTTCCCGCGGCGTGGCACCGAAGAAGTTGCGGTAGGCGCTGGAGAAATGCGGCCCCGAAGAGAAGCCACACGACAGGCCGATCTGGATGATCGACTTGCTGGTTTGCATCAACATCTGCCGGGCCTTGTTCAGGCGCAGCTCCAGGTAATACTGGCTCGGCACGCGGTTGAGGTACTGCTTGAAGATCCGCTCCAGCTGCCGACGCGATACGCACACATGCTGGGCGATTTCGTCGGTGGTCAGCGGCTCTTCGATGTTGGCTTCCATCAGCAACACCGCCTGGGTGAGCTTCGGATGGCTGGAGCCCAAGCGGTTCTGCAACGGAATCCGCTGGCGTTCGCCGCCTTCACGAATGCGTTCGACCACCAGTTCTTCCGACACCGCACCGGCCAGTTCGGCGCCGTGATCACGGGCCAGCACCGCCAGCAACAAGTCCAGTACCGACAAGCCACCACAGGCGCTCAAGCGATCGCGATCCCAGTCGAACAGATGGCTGGTGGCGATGACTTTCGGGAAACGCTCGGCGAAATCGTCCTGCCAGCGCCAATGCACGGCAGCGCGATAACCGTCGAGCAAACCGAGTTGCGCCAACGGGTAAACACCGGCCGACAAACCGCCGATCACACAACCGGCTCGCACCAGTTGTTTCAGTGCACTGCTGAGCGCCGGTGCGAGTGAGGTCGGCGGCTCATCGGCGAGCAGGAACAGTTTCTGGAAGTTTTCGAGCTTGCCGGCCCAGGGCTCACCCGGCAATTGCCAGGCGCCGTCGGTTGGCGGTTCGGCTTGCAAAAACGACAGTTCGTAAACAACGTCCGGGTGCACACGCTGGGCAACACGCAAGGCCTCCTCGGCCAGCGCAAGCGTCAGAGCTTTAGTGCTGGGCCAAATCAGGAAACCAATTCGATGGGCAGTCATGGCGGGCAATCCGAAACGAAAACAGTGATGAAGGCATGGGCCAATGCTAGCCCGTAAATGAACGCAAATCTCGACACCGGCAGAGATCAAATGTGGGATCGGGGCCAGCCTCTAAATGGCGAAGCATGCACTATCCCTGTGCACAACGGCAGTCCTGATTACTTCAAGCTGCCGGAGAGGAATTGTTGCAAACGTTCGGATTGCGGGTTCACCAGCACTTCACGCGGGTTGCCGCTTTCTTCGACGACGCCTTTGTGCAGAAAAACCAGTTGGTTCGACACTTCACGGGCAAAGCCCATTTCGTGCGTTACCACCACCATGGTCCGGCCTTCCTGCGCCAGGGCCTGCATGACTTTCAGCACGTCACCGACCAACTCCGGATCGAGGGCCGAGGTCGGTTCGTCGAACAGCATCACCTCAGGCTCCATCGCCAGCGCACGGGCAATCGCCACACGCTGTTGCTCGCCACCGGACATGTGTCCAGGGTAGGCGTCTTTACGATGAGCAACACCGACCTTGTTCAGGTAGTGCTCGGCCTTCTCGCGGGCTTCGGCCTTGGACATGCCGAGCACGTGGACCGGCGCTTCCATGATGTTTTCCAGCGCAGTCATGTGCGACCACAGGTTGAAATGCTGGAACACCATCGACAGGCGCGAACGCATGCGTTGCAGCTGCTTCGGGTCGGCGGCCTTGAGCGCGCCATCCTTGTTGGCAACCAGTTTCAGCTCTTCGTTGTTGAGCAGAATCTTGCCCGCGTGCGGCTGCTCGAGCAGGTTGATGCAGCGCAGGAAGGTACTTTTGCCGGAGCCACTGGAGCCGATGATGCTGATCACATCGCCAGCCGCCGCCTTCAGGGACACGCCCTTGAGCACTTCGTGACTGCCATAGCGTTTATGCAGGTCTTGGACTTCAAGTTTGTACATGCGGTCGGTTCTCACAAAAACAGTCAGTCAGTCGTTGAGCAAGCGCCCGTGACGCAGCGCTTCGCGCCCCGCCACCTTGGCCAGCCAGAAACCGGGTTGGGCATAACGCAGCCGTTCAATGGCAAACAGCACCCCGGACGTACCAGCACACACCGTGCTGACCCGATCCGATAACGGATCGATCACTTCAAAAATTTCGTCGCCGGTTTCGATCCATTCACCGGGTTTACGCAGAAAACTCACCACACCAGGATGCGGCGCGAACAGCAATTCGGTGCCTTCGAACGGCATGCCTTCGCAAGCCTCTTGCACAGGCTTTGGCCATTCGCCGCCGATCAAACCCTGCTCGGCAAGGAACGCCAGAATGCCTTCGGCGTGAGCCACCGCCTCTGGGCGACCGGTATCCGACTGACCACCCAATTCAATGGTAGTCGCCAGGCATGCCAATGGAATCTGGGCATCCGGGAACAGCCGCGACAGACGCAGCCATGGCAGCGAACACGCTTCGTCAAAGGAGCTGCCGCCGGAATCTTCCGCCAGCAGCCCGACCTTGACGTTCAAGTGGGCGGCTAACGAACGCCAATGCGGCCAGTGTTGCGGCAAGGCATACATGTGCAGCGCCGCTTCGCAATCGCAGTGCAAATCCAGCACCACATCGGCGGTGCAGGCATGGCTGAGCAAGATGCGCTGCATGCCTTGCAACTGACTGCTCGCCTCTGGCAAAGCCGCCAGGTGATCGCTCATAGCCTGACGGATGAGTCGAATATTGGCATGCGGATCATCACCCAGATGCCCATCGAGTTCGGCGGCCACGGGCTCGCTCAACTCGACGAAATCCCGGTTGAAGTTCTTGCCGCTGCCGGCCTCGAAACGACCCTGATGGTTCCCTTGAAGCAGTTGGCCGAGGCCCAGTGGATTGGCTACTGGCACCAATTCGATCACACCGTTCAGCAAGCCTTGGGCTTCGAGTTCGGTCAGGCGCTTTTTCAGCTCCCAGGCCGTGCGCATCCCCGGCAGTTCATCGGCGTGCAGGCTGGCCTGAATGTAGGCCTTGCGCTCGCCAGCACCGAAGCGGAACACCGAAATCCGGCGTTCGCTGCCCAGGTGGCTCCACGGCAATACATGATCGATGCGTTCCATGTCAGTGCTTCCGCGGGGCCAGATAGCCCAGCCAACGGTGTTCGGCCATTTTGAACAGGCGCACCAGAATGAACGTCAGGCACAGGTAGAACACGCCGGCGGTGATGTAGGCCTCGAACGGCAAGTAGAACTGAGCGTTGACCGTGCGCGCGGCACCGGTGATGTCGATCAGGGTCACGATGGACGCCAGGCTGGTGGTCTGCAGCATCATGATCACTTCGTTGCTGTACTGCGGCAGTGCCCGGCGCAGGGCCGATGGCAGCAGGATCCGCTTATACATCTTGATCCGTGACATGCCCATGGCCTTGGCTGCTTCGATCTCGCCGTTCGGCGTGGCGCGCAGGCTGCCGGCGATGATTTCGGCGGTGTAGGCGCTGGTGTTGATCGCGAAGGCTAGGCACGCACAGAACGTGGCGCTGGACAGCCACGGCCAGAGGAAGCTCTCCCGCACAGCTTCGAATTGCGCCAGACCGTAGTAGATCAAAAACAGCTGCACCAGCATCGGCGTGCCGCGGATCACGTAGGTGAACAGCCAGGCACTCATGTTGACGATCGGCTGCTTGGAGACGCGCATCAGCCCCAGCGGCAACGCCGCCAGCAGACCGAAAAACAGCGACAGTGCGAGCAGTTTGAGGGTGGTCACCAGGCCGCCGAAGTACAGCGGCAAGGCCTCCCAAATGACGTTGTAGTCGAAGATCATAGATCAGCCGCCCTTACGCCTACCGAGTAGCGCTTCTCAAGGTGACGCAATGCCAGCAACGAGACACTGGTGATCACCAGGTACATCGCCGCCACTGCGAGGAAGAAGGTGAAAGGCTCGCGGGTAGCGTCTGCCGCCTGCTTGGCCTTGAACATCATGTCTTGCAGACCGACCACCGAAATCAGCGCGGTCGCCTTGGTCAATACCAGCCAGTTGTTGGTGAAGCCCGGAATCGCCAGGCGAATCATCTGCGGCACCAACACCCGGAAAAACACCTGGAAACTGCTCATGCCGTACGCCATGCCGGCTTCTGCCTGGCCTTTGGGAATCGCCATGAACGCACCACGAAAGGTTTCGGACAGGTACGCACCGAAGATGAAGCCCAGGGTGCCGATACCGGCGGCCAGCGGGTTCAGGTCGATGTAGTCGTCATAACCGAGCATCGGCGCGACGCGGTTGAGCAGGTCCTGGCCGCCGTAGAAAATCAGCAGGATCAGCACCAGATCGGGAATACCGCGGATCACCGTGGAATACAGATCGCCCAGCCAGGCCAGCCAGCGCACCGGCGACAGACGTAGCGCAACGCCGATCAGCCCCAGAACGATGGCCAGGGCCATGGACGACAAGGCGAGCTGAAGCGTCAGCCATGCGCCATCGAGGATGACAGCCCCGTAGCCTTTCAACATGATTCAGGTCCTCGAAAGTTGGGATGAAAAAATGGCGCAAACCTCAGAGATCCTGTTGCTTGCGCCATTTCGGACTTGTTGCGGGGACGGTTACTTGCCGTAGATATCGAAGGCGAAGTACTTGTCCTGGATTTGCTTGTACTTGCCGTTCGCGCGAATGGCAGTGATCGCGGTGTTGATCTTGTCTTTCAAGGCGTCGCCTTTGCGTACGGCGATACCGATGCCGTCGCCGAAGTACTTCTCGTCGGTGAACGCCGGGCCAACGAAGGCGAAGCCTTTGCCGGCGTCGGTTTTCAGGAAGCCGTCATCCAGCAGGGTCGCGTCTGCCACGGTGCCGTCGAGGCGACCGGCGGCCACGTCGAGGTAGATTTCGTTCTGCGAACCGTAAGGCTTGATCTCGGCACCCAGTGGGGCCAGGACTTCGCGGGCGAAGCGCTCGTGGATCGAACCACGTTGCACGCCGATGTTCTTGCCCTTCAGCTCAGCCAGGCTTTCGCTGACCTGAGTGCCGGCCTTCATGACCAGCCGCGCCGGGGTGTTGTAGTACTTGTTGGTGAAGTCCACGGACTTCTTGCGGTCTTCTGTGATCGACATGGACGACAGAATCGCGTCGATCTTGCGCACCTTGAGTGCCGGGATCAGGCCGTCGAACTCTTGCTCGACCCACTGGCACTTGACCTTCATCTCTTCACACAGGGCATTGCCGATGTCGTAGTCGAAACCCACGATGCTGCCATCCGGCGCTTTGGAGGCGAACGGAGGGTAAGCCGCCTCGATACCGATTTTCAGAGGTTTTTCATCGGCGAATGTCGGCAGGGACAGCACGGACAGTGCCAGGGCGCCAAGCAGCACGAGTTTCTTCATCTTGGGACTCCATCGGTAAAGGGCAAAAACGGCAGAGTGAGCGACAGCCCAATATGCGAATGGGTTAAACAGAAAGCGGTGCTGCGTCCTGGGATGACTGCGATGGATTTCAACGCAGACAACGACGAGCGAGTGATCGGCATTCTAACGACAGGCCCGAAGCCGATATTTCTTCAATGCGACAACAAATTACAGATGCACCGAAAAAGCCGCTTGAGCGCGTTGACAGTCTTGCAATTTCATGCAAGAGCAAAAGATTTTGAACCGATCTATATTGCAAATTGCGGGCCCATTATTGGCAAACCCTTCTAATCCAGCAAGCGCAGCGTGGTGTCTTATTTTTCAGGCAGGGTTGAGAGGCCCTGAAACAGGGCTTAGCGTTTCTCAATGCCTCGTTGTCGGGCGCGCGGTTACACATTCAGTTACTTGAAGGGTGATGGGTAACATTGGGAAAGCGCCGACGGGGGAAGCCGATAATTATTGGTAGTTGTTTATGTGTTGCCTGTCAGATCGCCTTCGCGAGCAGGCTCGCTCCCACAGGGGAACGCATTCCAAATGTGGGAGCGAGCCTGCTCGCGATGAGGCCAGAACGGCCAACACAAAAACCCAAAGCATAAAAAACCCCACCAGGCTCAACACCTGGTGGGGCTTCGATGACTCAGGAATCGGCGCTTACGCGACGTTCATGGTCTTGTGCGTATCAATCAAATGCTGCACCACACCCGGATCCGCCAGGGTCGAAATATCCCCCAACCCGTCGTATTCCGCCGTGGCAATCTTGCGCAGAATGCGGCGCATGATTTTGCCCGAACGGGTTTTCGGCAGGCCCGGCGCCCACTGGATGACATCCGGCGAGGCAATCGGGCCGATCTCTTTACGCACCCAGTTCTTCAGCTCCAGGCGCAGTTGCTCGCTCGGCTCTTCGCCAGCGATCAACGTGACGTAGACATAAATGCCCTGCCCTTTAATGTCGTGCGGCACACCCACCACCGCCGCCTCAGCGACTTTCGGGTGAGCGACCATCGCGCTTTCGATCTCGGCGGTGCCCATGCGATGCCCGGAAACGTTGAGCACGTCATCCACGCGACCGGTGATCCAGTAGTAACCGTCTGCGTCACGACGCGCACCGTCACCGGTGAAATACATGCCACGGAAGGTCTTGAAGTAGGTGTCGACGAAGCGGTCATGGTCGCCATACAGCGTGCGCGCCTGGCCTGGCCACGAATCGAGAATCACCAGGTTGCCCTCGGCAACGCCTTCGATGATGTTGCCCAGGTTGTCCACCAGCGCCGGCACCACGCCGAAAAACGGCCGTGCCGCAGAGCCAGGCTTCAGACCATGAGCACCCGGCAGCGGGCTCATCATGTTGCCGCCTGTTTCGGTCTGCCACCAGGTATCCACGATCGGGCAACGGGATTGGCCGACATTCTTGTAGTACCAGTCCCACGCTTCCGGGTTAATCGGCTCACCGACTGAGCCCAACAGACGCAGGCTGCTGCCATCGGCGCCTTCGACAGCGGCGGTGCCCGACGCCATCATCGCGCGGATCGCGGTCGGCGCGGTGTAGAGGATGTTGACCTTGTGCTTGTCGACGATCTTCGCCACCCGGGTGATGTCCGGGTAGTTCGGCACGCCTTCGAACAGCAACGTGGTCGCGCCATTGGCCAGCGGGCCGTAGACGATGTAGGTGTGGCCGGTGACCCAACCGACGTCGGCGGTGCACCAGTAGATCTCGCCCGGGCGGTAGTCGAACACGCGCTCGTGGGTCATCGCCGCATACAGCAAGTAACCGCCGGTGGTGTGCTGCACACCCTTCGGCTTGCCGGTGGAGCCGGAGGTATAAAGGATGAACAGCGCTTCTTCGGCGCCCATTTCTTTCGGCGCGCACACACTGCCCGCCACTTTCATCAGGTCTTCGTACCAGATGTCGCGATGCTGGTTCCACTTGATGTTGCCACCGGTGCGCTTGCACACGATGACTTTCTGAATGCTGCTGGTTTCCGGGTTGGTCAGCGCGTCGTCGACGTTGGACTTGAGCGGGATCTTCTTGCCGGCACGAACACCTTCGTCGGCGGTGATCACCACTTTGGATTTGCAGTCGATGATGCGGCCAGCCAAAGCTTCCGGCGAGAAACCACCGAACACCACCGAGTGAATCGCGCCGATCCGGGTGCAGGCCAGCATGGCGACCACGGCTTCGGGGATCATCGGCATATAGATCGTCACCACGTCGCCGCGATGCACATCCTGGCCGCGCAAGGCGTTGGCGAACTTGCAGACTTCTTCATGCAACTCGCGGTAGGTGATGTTGCGGCTTTCGGCGGGGTCATCCCCTTCCCAAATGATCGCGATTTGATCGCCGCGCTCGGCCAGATGACGGTCGAGGCAGTTGTAGGAAACGTTCAGCGTGCCGTCGGCGAACCACTTGATGTCGACATGGTGATCGTCGAAGGACGTCTGCTTCACCGTGGTGAAAGGCTTGATCCAGTCGAGTCGCTTGGCTTGTTCACGCCAGAAGCCGTCCGGGTTGACGACCGACTGCTGGTACATGGCCTTGTAAGTGGCCTCGTCAGTCAGCGTATTGGCTGCTACCTCGGGACGAACGGGATACAAAGAAGCCGCACTCATCTTTCTTACCTCGGTGGAATAGTTGTTTTTGTATGGCCCAGTTGTAGCCGGGCGGCGCCTATAGAACCATTCGACGATGGTAGTAACAAGCCCCTACAGAATGTAGCTATATCGCGACAAGGCGCTCAAACCCGGCTATTCCGGGCCCCCGTAGGCGCTAGCGAAGCCTGCGATCTTTTGATCTTTACGGAGGATTGTTACCAAATCTGCCAAAAGTGTTTATCAAAAGCACGGCTATATGCACGCCATCCCCAGGCCTAAAATCGGTCTCGCCAGCAAGGCAACGTGATTAACCCAGTTGCAGCCCCCACGAAGGCCGTTAATCCAAGACTCTTTATTAAAGCTCCACACGCAATCCCAAAAAGATTGCGTGACCCCATTCGACCTCAGAAAGGTAAATTTGAAATGAAAGCTTTGTTAGTTCTGGCCCTCAGCAGTCTGTGCGCAACCGCCATGGCGGACGAGGTCCCGACTGATGTCGCACAGCAACAACCCGTCGTCGAGGAATACACCTACTCCACCCACCTGGACATCGCCAAAGTGATCTCGATGAGCGAAATCCCGAATGTCTGCGAAGTGGTTCCGGCCAAAATGGAATACGACGACTCCAAAGGCCAGCGGCACATTCTGCGCTACAGCGTCATGGGTAACGGCTGCTCCAACGGCTGATCCGCCCCCACTTTTATCTCCCGAGGCTCGACCCATCCTTTTTTAAGACCGATGAAGCGCCGAGCCTTGTATCGATAAAACCGATTGCTTTAAGCACTTATTTGCGATTTTTAATCAAATTATCTGGCGTAGTATGAATTCCACACCCAAGGCACACCACGCCAACGAACCTGGAGCCACTACCATGAAAACTAAACTGATCCTCGCCCTGACCCTTTCCGTCCTGGCCGCCAACACCTTTGCCGCCGATGGCTACGACCGCACGGGCTCGGCTGCTTTCAACGACGCGGCTGTCGCTTCTGACGGTTACGACCACACCGGTTCTGCCTCTTTCGCGGCTGACGGTTTCGATCGTACCGGCGCTGCCAAAGTCGCTGCTGACGGCTCCGATCACACCGGCGCCGCCAAGGTTGCTGCCGATGGTTCCGACCGCGTGGGGGCCGCTCGTTTCAGCTGAACACCCAGCGCGACCTCACAGCCCGACTTCGGTCGGGCTTAGTTGTGTCTGGAGTGGTTAAAAATCGACCAAAACCACAACATGTAGTGAAAAACATGGTTTTTTGGTTGTTTTTTGAGCAACGTTTTTCAAGACCCTTTGCAGCTCAGAATGGCACACAATCTCGTCCACAAAACCCCGTCTATTGCCCTGCAAGCCCCGCCCCACCTGGCTTGCGCCGCAACAGCTGCCCGTAACGGCGCGAACACCCCGGCCTCACCGTCAAAAACCAGCCAAAACAGGCGAAAAAAAAACTTCCTCCGCCAAAGCCCTGTAAACCCTCGCTCCAACCAGAAAACGCCCCTCGCCAACCGCTCCAGGTGCCATTTCGCCGCACCACGGGGCTGAAAATTTCCTTATAATGCGCACTTAAACGGGCCTGCAATATTCCCTTACAGGGGTGAAAAGCCAGTCTGAAGCCCACGCAGAGCGGCTCACGTTCTCTGCGCCCATCAGTGGCTTCGGAACACCCGTACAAAATTCTGTTTATTGCCTGCGTTGTACTGCTGCAACAAACGATTTCCTTTAGATCCAACGCGGCCAGAAAAGGCTGTGTGAAAAACCAACCTATCAGTTTTCACACGGGCAATCTGGCCCTCACGCAGGAGACGACACGTCATGCTGAGCTGGGACGAATTCGACAAAGAAGATGACGGCGAAGTCGCTGTAAAAGGCGCCAATGCCGGCCACGCTTCTGAAGCCAACATGGACCGCCTCGACAGCGCCGGTGGTGCCGCCGCTCAAGAGGCCCGCGCCGTGACCGCGACGGACTCCGCCGCGATCGCCCGCGCCAAGGCTGCCCTGGATTCCCTCGACGTCGCCGAAGGCCTCGCCGAACTGGAAGGCGCCTCTGCCCGTGTAGCTGTCGATGAAAAGCGCATGATCAACTGCCGCGCCGACCTCAACCAGCTCGTGCCATTCAAATACGACTGGGCCTGGCAGAAGTACCTGGACGGTTGCGCAAACCACTGGATGCCGCAAGAAGTCAACATGACCGCCGACATCGCCCTCTGGAAAGACCCGGAAGGCCTGACCGACGACGAGCGCCGCATCGTGATGCGCAACCTCGGCTTCTTCTCCACCGCCGACTCCCTGGTTGCCAACAACCTGGTCCTGGCCGTGTACCGCCTGATCACCAACCCGGAATGCCGCCAGTACATCCTGCGCCAAGCCTTCGAAGAGGCGATCCACACCCACGCCTACCAGTACTGCATCGAATCGTTGGCCATGGATGAAGGCGAAATCTTCAACATGTACCACGAGATCCCATCGGTCGCGAAAAAAGCCACCTGGGGCCTGAAATACACCCGTTCGATCTCCGATCCGAAGTTCGAAACCGGCACCGTCGAAACCGACAAGGAACTGCTGCGCAACCTGATCGCCTACTACTGCGTTCTGGAAGGCATCTTCTTCTACTGCGGCTTCACCCAAATCCTCTCCATGGGCCGCCGCAACAAAATGACCGGCGTCGCCGAGCAGTTCCAGTACATCCTGCGCGACGAATCCATGCACCTGAACTTCGGCATCGACGTGATCAACCAGATCAAAATCGAAAACCCGCATTTGTGGGATGCTGAGATGAAGGAAGAAGCGAGCCAGATGATTCTGCAGGGGACTCAGCTGGAGATTGAATACGCTCGGGATACCATGCCACGCGGCGTACTCGGCATGAATGCGGCGATGATGGAGGATTACCTGAAGTTCATCGCTAACCGTCGTTTGTCGCAGATTGGTTTGAAGGAAGAGTATCCAGGGACGACTAACCCGTTCCCTTGGATGAGCGAGATTATGGACTTGAAGAAAGAGAAGAATTTCTTTGAGACTCGGGTTATTGAGTATCAGACGGGTGGGGCGTTGAGCTGGGATTGATTCCCGAGCTCGCCGTGATTTGACGATGTAAATCGAAAAATCGAATTGCAAGAGGCCCCGATCTGATCGGGGCCTTTTTATTGGGTAAGAAAATTCTCACTAATTTCGACCTTCGCTACTAAAACTCCTACAACAATTCCAGCACCGTCCGCATTGATGTCGTTTCAGAGCATCTCTAAGCTCTATAGCAGGTGCCTAAGAAACGCCCAACGTAGAAGCTAACTTCCTTTCCACAGTACGCGCGCTGATATCAGCGATATACGCGCAATCCTGTGAGTGGGAGAAAGAGCCTGTTGGGATTTCTTAGATCCTCTACGTCGGGTTCCGGCCCTCTTCCACTCATACGTAGAGGTAATGGATATGCCAGCAGAAACTCCACACCGATCGGTCATGCGTGATCCCTTTAGGCCGACGCTCTTCACCCGCCACAACCTTCACCTCCATGCCCTTCTTCTTGAAAATCAACCATGGTTCTGCGCCCGCGATGTTGGCCGTTTGATGGGTGTCCATCTGAGTAATCGTATGGTCAGCAAACTGGATAAAGATCAGCGTCGCGTTTTGTGGATTGAGTATTTCCGACAACCAGAAAAACAGCTAATGCTCAGCGAGTCCGGCGTGTATGCGCTTTTGGTGTATCACTATGTTCCAGGGAATCGGTTGCTGCGAGAGTGGTTGACCCATCAGGTGGTGCCGGCCTTGCGCGATGCGGAGCAATCTGAAAATTCGGATCGGCCGATGTTGAGCTTGTTGGATTGGCCGGAAATGTCGTTGAGTCTGCTGCATTGGCAGAATGAAGGTTGGATTCGGTTACGGGACATGCCTTACCTGTTAAACGATCAGACGCAAAGTCGGGTGAATGTGTCGAAACCATGGTGGCGGAGGGTCGCTCAGGTGTTTCAGTCGTAGAAGCATTCGATGGGCTAGGCGCCGTGTTTTTTAGGAATGCCTGCGAAATCCGTAGCTATTCTTAGCAATTCGTAGACAGCTTTGATGACCAATAAATATTGCCCGAGGTTTTTTTCAACCCTCGGGCAATTGTATCGATATCCCAAATTGGAGTGATCAGGAGTCGGACTCTTCAGTCGTCCGATAAATAAATCACCTCAAATTCCCCTGCAACCCTCCTCTTACACCACACAACTACCTTAGGTTAACTCGTCGAAAACCCAACGCCCACTGAGAATGCCTTTCAGTTGTTCAACGCTCAGCAGCTGGTTGGGCTTCTTATGAACAACCGCGTGGCAATTTGCGCAGAGTGTAATCATGTCGGTCGCTGGATCGACCACCTGGTCTTCTTCATATTCAGAAATGGGTTTCACGTGGTGTACGTGGATAAAGCCTTTCGCGTGCTCGCCGTAAGCCTTCTCAAAATCAAATTCACAGGCGTTACATCGAAGTCCATGAATTTCGATTGCTTGCAGCCTAAGCTTTGGGTTGCGCTCATATCTGACGCCGTAATAGGCGACTTTTTTCCCTTCAGTGCCGGTAACTCTAGTCTCAAACTCCTGCGCGCCATCGATTGGGCTAGAACCGTCGTCCAGTTGCACCTTCAGCACCGCGTGAGAGCAAATTCTGTCAAATACGGCTTGATCAATTTCCCGAGCACTTCTGCGCCAATAATTGTCTTTTAGCCTTTGAGGAATTGGCTCAAGGTATTCCCCATCAATTTTGTTCGGGACTGCAAACTCAAAAGGCTTGAAATCCTCAATATCAGCAAACAGATCACCCTTTGTGCTGTCCTTGTCCGCATATATCTTCCCTACTCGAGCAACACCAAAATAGTGTGGGCTCGCACTCAGGCGCTGATCCGAAAAAGCCTTATTTTTCATTTTCCCTTTGTAGTAAAGCACCTCCATTCCTTCGGAGAGCACTGGTCTGTACTGCTTCGGGAAGTGATACCGGGCCCCGGTTTTATCGGACCACTTCGATACATCATTTTCGGCAATGACAGCTGGCATCCATTCATCCTCATAACAGAAGATGAAGCCTACCAAACAACAAGAAAATTCCTACAGGCTTCGTGAAAAACTCCCACATTTCGATCAGCAAAGGAAAAGTTTCGCTCTAGCAGCTCAATCAAAACCCGCAGAAACATCTCCTTTCTTACAGATGCCGTAGATAGCAAAATCGTAACTGCACCTCATCGTGAGCGAGGCCAAACGTGCCACACGCATACCCAAAGATTGAAGATATTGACGAATTAAGAGGTGCGCTATCACGCCCCTCCCGCTATTAATACCCTTCCCCACTCAAGGACCCGAGCCCGCCATGAAATTCGACCTCGCCTACTGCCTCAGCCTCGACGAAAAGCTGTCGATCTATGACGTGCGCGATTTGAATTTCGACGAGACGATGAACTTCGATTCCGCCAAGGAGCACTTCCAGTGCCCCAACGATGCCTGCCGTTTGGCGTTCGATGCCGCCAACGTGTTGGGAACGTTCAACGCCAAGAATGTGAATTACGTGCGCACGCCGCACTTCAAGAACATCCCCAGCACCCGGCATGTCGAGGGTTGTCCTTATGTCAGCCTGAAGACGCCGGCGTCGGGCCTGGAGGCGGACGGGGCGGAATCGGATGACAGTCGGGAGGAGCATTTCCCGTCGGAGTTGTTGCTGACTCGACGTGAGTATGTGCGCAAGCCGTCCAACCCGGCGGTGGCGGCGGATGTCATGCGGGATGACCCAACACCCACTTCAGCGGCCAGTAACGTCGAGCATCCGAGCTGGGAGTCGGCGCCGGACAAGACCAGTGTCTTCGCCCATCCGGT
Source organism: Pseudomonas sp. EL_65y_Pfl2_R96 (assembly GCF_963970905.1). NCBI lineage: Bacteria > Pseudomonadati > Pseudomonadota > Gammaproteobacteria > Pseudomonadales > Pseudomonadaceae > Pseudomonas > Pseudomonas sp. EL_65y_Pfl2_R96. The sequence continues at coordinate 45,585 of NZ_CAXAQH010000020.1, forward strand.
GGAGTGTTTTGTGTCGAACTTCGAGGACAAGGATCTGCTCAAGCGTATGCCGCTGAAGATTGGCGAGCACACGGCGCCTTATGGATCGTTCTTCAAGAAGATCGAATACCTGCAGGACAACAAGGGGCTGATTTACTGGGGCAAGATCAAGGAGATCAAGGATTACACGCAGAGCTTTCGCATCGATTTCGAACAAAAGGTCTGGGTCAAGCAACCGGACGAGGCGAAGAAGAAGCCTTATTCGGTGAACGTTTACTTGAGCAAGAAGTTGATCGACAACTACCGCAAGCGCAAAGCGTTTCTGGAAGAGATCAAGCACGCCGTCGACAGTGACGCGCAGTTGTATTGCTTCTTTTATGGCGTGACGCCGGAGTTGAAGCAGGTGCCGAGCAAGAAAAACCCCGAGCAGACGTTCGGCGTGTTCAGTGCCAATATCGAGAACCTGGACCACTTCATCATTCGTGAAGCGCCGGGGTTGGCGAGTAAATAGTCATTCGCTCACCCTGCCGGACGTCGCCCTTAGTAAGACCTCGTTTGTTAGGTGGCCTTTGTAAGCTTGTGACATGATGCCGCTAGTATTTTCCCTGATGAGTGGCTTATCTGTGTCAGTGATTCCCCTACTGGTCTGTGACGACTCCAGCATGGCTCGTAAGCAAGTATTACGGGCACTGCCGGCGGATTGGCCGGTGTCGGTCACCGAGGCCGGTAATGGTCATCAGGCAATGGAGGCCATACGCCGGGGGTTGGGGCAGGTGGTGCTGCTCGACCTGACCATGCCGAAGATGGATGGTTATCAGGTGTTGAGCGCCTTGCGCGCCGAAGGATTGAAGGCGCACGTCATCGTGATCTCCGGTGACGTTCAGGAAGAAGCGGTGCGTCGCGTGCGTGAGCTGGGTGCGCTGGCGTTCCTGAAAAAGCCTTTCGACGAACACGAGCTGCGCCAGACACTCCGTCAGCTAGGGCTACTGATGGAGCCCGACCAGGCGTTGCTGGGGAGTCGTCCGGCGGCGAATACCGTCATCAGTTTTCACGATGTGTTCCGTGAAACGGTCAACGTTGCCATCGGCCGGGCGGCCGCCCTGATCGCCAAGGTGTTGGGCGTCTTTGTGCAGTTGCCGGTACCGAACGTGAACATCCTCGAAGTCGGCGAGTTGCACATGGCGCTGACCGATGCCAGCAGTTGCAAGCAACTCACGGCCATCTGCCAGGGTTTTATCGGCAGTGGCATTGCCGGCGAAGCCCTGCTGATGTTTCACGACTCGGAAATCGCTGACATCGCGCAATTGATGCAACGCCAGAGCGCCGACTATTCAGACCTGGAAATGCTGCTGGACCTCTCCAGCGTTCTGATCGGTGCTTGCCTGAGCAGCATTGCCGAACAGATCGATGTGGCGTTTTCTCAAGGTCACCCGCAGGTCCTCGGCCAGCACGCGGCCATCGATGAGCTGATCCGGGTCAATCACAAGCGCTGGAAAAAGACCCTGGCGGTGGAAATCAGCTACAGCCTGGAAGGGCATGACATTCGTTTCGACCTATTGTTGCTGTTCACGGAAGACTCAATCGAGCGGTTGACCCACAAACTCGCCTACTTGATGAATTGAGCCATGAACGATCCTATCGATCTGAACGAGTTTCACTGGTTGCTGGCGATCGTCCAGAGCATCGACGTCGGTGTGGTGGTGCTCGACCGCGACTACTGCGTGCAGGTCTGGAACGCCTTCATGGAGAACCGCTCCGGGGTACAGCCCAAGGATGCTCACAATCAGTATTTCTTCAATCTGTTTCCCGAAATCGACCGCCAATGGTTCCGCCGCAAGGTGGAAAGCGTCGTGACCCTGGGCACGCCAGCGTTCACTGTCTGGGAGCAGCGCCCGTATGTGGTGCGGTTCAAGAACTACCAGCCGATCACCGGCCAGGAAGCGTTCATGTACCAGAACACCACGTTGTTCCCGCTGCGCTCCACCGACAGCAAAATCAACCATATCTGCCTGGTGATCTATGACGTCACCGACGTCGCCGCCAACCGGCATCAGCTCCAGGCCGCCAATGCGCAACTGCAACAACTCTCCAGTACTGATCGGCTGACGGGGCTGTACAACCGTGGTCATTGGGAAGAAAACCTGAAAGTCGCCTATGCCCGGCACCAGCGCTATGGCAATGCCATCAGCCTGGTGATGTTCGATATCGACCACTTCAAGCGGGTCAACGACACCTATGGTCACCAGGCGGGCGACAAGGTCATCGAGCAAGTCGCCAGGCTGGTCCGTGAGCATGTGCGCGACACCGATGTGGCCGGGCGTTATGGCGGTGAAGAGTTCGCTGTGGTGCTTTCAGATACCGACAAGAGCGGTGCACGGGATTTCGCCGAGCGTCTGCGTAAGGCAATCGAAGAACTGGAAGTGCTGCACAACGGCCAGAGCATCCGTTTCACCATCAGCCTGGGGGTGGCCGATCTGAGCCAGCCCTCGACCAACTACACCGACCTGATCACCTGGGCGGACCACGCGCTGTATGCGTCGAAGAAGGTCGGGCGCAATCGGGTGACGGTGTATGAGTAAATAAAGCAGCCCAACCCAACGGTAGCGGCGGACAAGAGCGTTGAAGCAGGTGCCGAGCATGAAAAACCCCGAACAGACGTTCGGGGTGTTCAGTGCCAATATCGAGAACCTGGATCACTTCATTATTCGGGAAGCGCCGGGGTTGGCGGATAAGTAATTCAGCGTCAGGGCAACTTCAATGCCACATGCCCAGCGTGTTGTTTGATCAGGTTGTACGGCAGGATGCTCCATTCCACGTTTCGGCACATGGCTTGGTTGTGGGCAAATGCAGGCAGCAACTTGATGCCTTTGTCGGTGAAATACCAGGAAGGGAAGATCCACGACTGCTCTTCACCGTAGACGCAATCATCATTTCGATCAGTCGAGCTGGTGACTTGCTCGGGATAGAGCGTACGCAATTGACCCACCAGCCACGGTGCCAATTCTTTGGTGCGGTATTCGGAATAGGCGAGATAAGCATCATAGGACGCCTTGTCGTCGAGCTCGCTTAGTTCGTAATGCTTCGGCTCGCCCCGTCCTATCCAAAGCACATCTTCCAGCGCCAGGGTCTTGCCGGTCTTGGTTTCGAGATTGAATGGCATGTCGCCCTCATCCGAATAGGACCCGCCACAGTTGGACTCGGCCCTGATGTTCACGCTGATCACCGAGGGTGACATCCACAACGGATCGGCCGTTTGGCTATAGGTGTTCATGCCGACCTGGGTGAGGCAATCATGGAAGATGACGACTTGCTGCCACAAACGCCCCATCAACTGCTGATTGATGCGTTGCTGCTCTTCGGCGGTGTAACCCGAGACCACTTCAAACATCGACATCCTGGATTGCGGCTCGCTCCACCATTGCAGTGTGTAGCCCATGAAGGTTTCGGTCTTGCCTTGTTTGAGTTTCATACCTTGCAGGCGCAAGTACTCATAAGGCGTCACGTCATGAAGCATAGCGAGATAAGGCAAAGTACCAGCAGGAACCGGTGGTAGTTTTGCTTGCAGTAATTCTATCTTCAGGGCTTTGCCTTGGGGGCTGGTCCATTCCCCAGACAAGCCATTGGGCGTGGGCCGAAGACGAATTTTCGGGCGCGGCGTGTCCTCATGATCGCTATCGTTACCCTCATCGACTACCAGCGTCTCGCCGTCCTTACTGCCACTGAACATTAAGTCCTTGCGGTATTTTTGGTAGAAGTAACGCCCACTCACGCCATCAGGGTTATGGGTGTTCATCTCCAACACTATCGGCGATTGGCCTAACGTTCCGATGTAAACCTGCTTGCCACCGTCAGCCCCCAGCGCAGTAGAAAAGGTTGAGCACACCAGCACAACAATGCCGATCAAACGCCACAGCCCCTTGAACATCAAGTCATCCTTGTATAAATGAACGCGTGCTCGCGGGAGATAGCCAGGTGCGGCTTGAAAGCCATACGTAACCCAGCCTCAAGGCAGTTGCACCGCTACACCACCGGGGTGTTGTTTGATGAGGTTGTAAGGCAGGACGCTCCATTCAACATGCCCACATGAAGCGTCTACATGAGCAAATGATGGCTCTAGCTTGATACCGTTTTCAGTGAAGTACCAAGACAGGTAACGCCACCGGTCTTCGTCACTGTAGGCACAATCCTCATCACTGGTCATTTGATCTGGATAAAGCTTGCTGAGCTGCGCCACCAGCCATGGCGCGAGCTCGTTGGAACGGTACGCAGAAAACGCGGTGAACGTGTCAGGTGATTGGTCGCTTTCTCCATAGAGTTCTTCGTAATGCAGGGGTTTGCCCTCCCCTATCCAAAGAATATCCTCAAGCACCAAGGGCTTGCCGGTCTTGGCATCGAGGTTAAGCGGTACATCGTTCTGATCCGGGTAAGCGCCGCCACAGTTGTACTCAGTACCAATGTTCACGCTGATGACCGAAGGCGTCATCAACACCGGTTTGATCGTTTGGTAGTAGAAGTTCACGCCACCGCCAGCAAGACACCCGTAATAACCCACCACTTCCTGCCACAAGCGCCCCATCAACTGTTGATTGATGCGCTGACGCTCTTCAGTGGCGTAGCCCGAAACGACTTCAAACAGCGTCGTCTTTGTTTGCGGCTCGCTCCACCATTGCAGTGAGTAGCCGTTGAACGTTTCAGTCTTTCCTGGTTTGAGCTTCATGCCTTGAAGCCGCAAATATTCGTAAGGCGAGTTTTCATGGAGTGCTGCGAGATAGGGCAAGGTGTCGGCGGACACTGGCGGGAGAGTGGCTTGCTGCAACTCGACCTTGAGGACTTTGCCCTGAGGGCTGGTCCATTCGCCGGACCAGCCGTTGGGCTTGGGTTGCAAGCGAATTTGCGGGAGGGCTGTATCCTCACCATACCGCTGGTTTCCTTCGTCAAGGACCAGGATTTCGCCTTCTTTTTTGCCGGTGAGCACCAAGTCCTTGCGGTACTTCTGATAAAAGTACCGCCCCTCACCGCCGTTGGCGTTCACCTCCAGCACAATCGGCGATTTGCCCACGGTTCCGGTGTAGACCTGAGTACCGTTTTCAGCCCACAGCGCGGTAGAAAAAGTTGTGCACGCCAGCGCGATAACGCCGCTCAGACGAAACAGTCCTTTGAACATAACATCATCCTTGTATAAACGAGCACATGCTCGTGGGGGATGACCAGGTGCTGCTTGAAGCCATACGCACCAAGTCCGCAATACTTATGTAACCCAACCTCAGGGAAGTTGCACAGCCACGCCGCCGGGATGTTGCTTGACCACGGCGTACGGCAGCACTGACCAGCCCGGATCATCGCAATTGCGTTGTATGCGGGCGAAGTACGGTCCCAGGTACAGGCCTTTTGCGGTGAAGTGCCAGTTGGAATAACCCCAAACGCTTTCGTCGGTGTAGTCGCAGCCTTCCTCGTCCGCCGGCTTCTGCATTTCATCGGGGTACAGCGCGCTGAATTGCTTGATCAGCCATGGTACGAACACTTCGCGCTGATAGGTGAATCGTGCGTTGCTCTCTGCCTCGGTCAAGGATGTATCGCCAGCGCCGTAGCGGTCGGCATGCAGCAGCGGCTTGCCTTGGCCAATCCACAGCACGTCTTCCAGCGACAGGCTATGACCGGTGTGAACGTCGAGGTTAATCGGCGAATTGCCAAAATCCGGGTGAGCGCCGCCGCAGCTGTAGCCGGTGGAGATGTTCAGGCTGACCACATCGGGCGATAGGAATTGGGGGGCGACACCTTGGTCGAACTCGGCAAATTCCCTACCTCCCAGCAAGCAGCCGTGGTAGTTGATGACTTCGCTCCAGAGCCGCTCCAACAATTGCTGATTGATCCGCTGCTGGTCAGCTTTCGGGTAGCCGGACTCGATGCTGAACATGGAGAGACCGGACGCGGGCTCCGTCCACCATTGCAGGTCGTAGCCCATGAAGGACTCTTTCTTGCCCGGTTTGAGTTTCAAGCCTTGCAAGCGCAGATATTCGTAAGGGTCGCTTTTCGGCAGCGCGGCGATGAAGGGCAAGACGTCTGCAGCCGGTGCCGGGATCTTGGCCTCGGTCAATTGCATTTGCAGAACTTTGCCCTTGGGGCCTTTCCATTCGCCTTGCCAGCCGTTGGCCGTTTCTTGCAACTTCAGGGTTGGCTGGGGTTTGTCTTCGCTGTAGCGGTTGTTGCCTTCGGTTAACGTCAGGGTCTTTTCTTGCAGCGAGCCGCTCAGCTCCAGGTCGCGATGGTATTTCTCATAGAAGTAGCGGCCGGTGACTTCGTCCGGCTGGTTGGTGTTGAGTTCCAGCACGATCGGCATCTTGCCCAGGGTGCCGGTGAACACTCGTCTCCCGTCCTCGGCATGAGCAGTGGAACACAGTATGAGTAACAGCGTGGCGACTGTCGCCAGGCGTAACAATCCTTTGAACATCAAAACATCCTTGAAAGAAGCGAGCGTCTACTCGTGAAATCGTGGCACGGATTATGGCGAAGCAGCGTCCAAGAATCGATATGGTCTAATCAACCCTGATCAAACTGATGCATCAGTTCTCGAGTTTCCCGTCTCACTTCTTTGCGCCGATCACGCGCAGCCTGTATGCCTGACTCGTCGAGGCCGCAGTACTGGCGTAACCAATGGACCATCATTTCCTCATCCGGAAAGTAATAGTCCTTGTGCCCTTTACCGCCTCTCAGGGTGTAGTTCATATCACCATCGAAACGGCCAGCCGAGTATTCGTCCGAAGGCAGAGATCCCCATTCCGCGGCGCAATCCTCAAAAATCCAGGCGATCTCGTTGATGTGTTTTTGCGCACCGCGATGACCGCGTTTGTAAAACGTGTACTGGCCGCAGTTTTCCTGGAAACGCTCCATCATCGGCTCATCGTTAACCCACTGCAGGATATCGTTCTGCCCCGCATGGCGTATCAGGCCATTGATCCATCGCTCGGCAAACCGTTGAACAAAACCTTCCACGTCGGCCTTTTTCGCGTCCGCGAAAATCATGCAATAACGGGTTTCCACATGGATGACGAACAACACGTGCTTGCGTTGAACGGTGATGGCGTGGACCAGCCACTGTTCGGCTGAGTCACCCTGCTCATCGTCCTCGATAACGAACGATGGCGGTTTCTCCACGGGAGTCATTTTCTTGCCCTTGTGGACGCGGCTGAAGAAGGTGCTGGCCGCTTCGGTGCAGTTGAAGATCAACATCCCTGATCCTTTGATTAATAGGGTTATGTCGCTCAGTCTGGTCGCACGATCTCTTCAACCCACTCAAGCTCGTAAGGCTGACGAATAACACCGGAAATTTTTTCACGCGTTTCTTCGCTGAGGATAGATAATTCCGCGTCGGTCAACAGATCATGCATGACCATCATTCTCAAAGCCATGAGCGCACTGGAACGGCTACAGAGGTCGAAGGTATGAACGATATCTTTGTCCCGATCACGGGTGAGACGGTAGAGCATTCTGTACCGGGCGTGAGGCGACAGCGCACTGTGCTGGGCGATGGTTTCGGCATCGGCGAGCACACCCAGGCAGAAACGATCGAGCGCAATCTCGCGCAATTCCTTGAATTTCTTCCAGTCGCTTTCGAGGATCGGCATGACGTTCTCCTACGTGAAATGTTAAATAATGCAAAGGCCTATTCTTGCGAATAAGCCCACAGATTCCAACCTTACTTGGCGCACATACTCAGCATCACCACCAGCAAACCAATATAAACCCACGCATGCACCCGATCCGGTATCCGCCCGATCCACGGCGTAGCCAGCCGAATCCCCACCAGCGACCCAAGCGCAGGAATACGACGAGGCCGGGCGCGACGGTGCGTTGATCGACTTGCTGCTGCATGAACTGGCCCGCAGCGCTCACTTGCCGCTGCACATTCCGTTGCCCATGGATTCGCGACTGCTCGGGTTGTGTCAGGCGTTTCTCCAGCAACCGAACACCCATCAATCGCCGCAACAATGGGCCGATCAGTTGCATATCAGCCTGCGTACGTTCAATCGTCTGTTCCGTCAACAGGCCGGCCTGAGTTTCAGCCAATGGCGGCAGCGGGCTTGTGTGGTGCTGGCGTTGGCACGGCTGGCGGTGGGTACGCCGGTGACGCGGATTGCTTTGGATTTTGGCTACGACAGCCCGGTGGCGTTCTCGACGATGTTTCGTCGTGTGCTGGGGCTGGCACCGTCCGTTTGGTTGGAGGGGGCGGAATAGAGAGGCCGCTGCCGCGCAATCCAATGTGGGAGCGAGCTTGCTCGCGAAGACGGCGGCACAGTCAACATTGATGTCGCCTGACACGCCGCTTTCGCGAGCAAGCCCGCACAGGTTCTGCGCTTGGCACTTCATTGTCTTGACTGAGCGGCCTTAGCCACTGCCTTGTTCTGACAGCAACTCAAAACTCTGCTCCTTCACATCCTGGGAATCCAGACCGATTTGCACCCGGAACTCGCCCGGCTCGGCGGTGTATTCCAGCTGGGCGTTGAAGAACTTCAAGTCGTTCTCACCAATGCTGAAATGGACCGCTTTCTCCTCTCCGGCCTTGAGCATGATTTTTTGAAAGTTCTTCAGTTCTTTGACCGGGCGGCTGACGGAGCCGACGACATCGCGGATATACAGCTGAACCACTGTTTCGCCGTCGCGCTGGCCGGTATTTTTCACCATGATGCTGGCGACGAGGTTCTCGGTCTTGTTCAGTGTGGTCGAAGACAGGGCCATGTCGGTCAGGCTGAAATCGGTATAACTCAGCCCATAGCCGAAGGGATACAGCGGACCATAGGATTGATCGAAATATTGAGACGTGTAGTTGCGAGGCGCACCTGGCAGGTAGGGGCGACCGGTGTTCAAGTGGCTGTAGTAACTCGGGATCTGCCCCACGGAGCGTGGAAAGGTGATGGGTAACTTGCCCGACGGGTTGTAGTCGCCGAACAAGACATCGGCAACGGCATTGCCCCCCTCAGAGCCGCTGTACCAGGTTTCCAGAATCGCGTCGGCCTGTTTCTGCTCCTTGCCGATGGACAGTGGCCGACCGTTCATCAATACCAGGACCAGCGGCTTGCCGGTGGCTTTCAGGGCGGTGATCAATTCACTCTGCCGCCCTGGCAGATCGAGGCTGGTTCGACTGGCTGCTTCATGGGACATGCTGCGGGGCTCGCCCACCACTGCAATCACAACATCGGCTTGCTCTGCGGCCTTGACCGCTTCGTCAATCATTTCTGCTGCCGGGCGAGCGTCGTTCTTGACTTCGAACACTCCCAGATAATCAACGACCTCAGGATCCTCCGTGAGATTGGCGCCTCGGGCATAGATCAGCGAGCCCTTATCCATAGCGTTTTTCAGCCCGTCGTAGATCGTCACCGATTGCGAGGCCACGCCGCTTGCAGACCAACTGCCCATGATGTCGACGGCACTTTTTGCCAACGGGCCGATGAGCGCAATCGCCGCCTCTTTTTTTAGCGGCAAGAGCCCGTTTTCATTCTTCAGCAGCACCAACGTCTTGCGTGCCACTTCACGGGCCTGCGCTCTGTGCAGACGGTTTTCGTCGTTGGTATCAGCGGGGTCTTCACTGGCAATGCCGATGCGCCGATAAGGGTCTTCGAACAGCCCCATGTCGTACTTGGCACCCAGGACTTCCCGCACCGCGTCATCGATATTGCTCTGGGAAACAGCGCCAGACTCAAGCAGCCCGGGTAGCTCGGGACCATAGGAGGAGTCGTTCATGCTCATATCAATGCCGGCCCTGATGGCGAGCCTGGCCGCTTCGCGATGATCCCTCGCAACACCATGCTGAACCAGATCGGTGACCCCGTTATGGTCGCTGATGACCAGCCCCTTGAAGCCCCATGCTTTGCGAAGCAGGTCTTGCATCAACCATGCATTGGCCGCTGCCGGCACACCATTTATCGAGTTAAGCGCCGCCATCACCGCTCCCGCGCCACCCTCGATCGCCGAACGATAAGGTGGCAGGTAGTCCTGGTACATCCTGGCCAGGCCCATGTCGACGCTGTTGTAGTCGCGTCCACCCTCGACAGCACCATACAACGCGAAGTGTTTGGCGCTGGCCATGATGCTGTCGGGTGCATTCAGGCTTTGGCCCTGGTAGGCCTGAACCATCACTTTGGCAATGCGTGAAACCAGATAGGTGTCTTCACCGAAGCCTTCGGATGTACGTCCCCAGCGAGGATCACGGGCGACATCAATCATCGGTGCAAAGGTCAGATCGATACCGTCAGCGCTGGCTTCTTTCGCCGCCGTTCGACCGCTCAACTCGATGGCGTCCATATCCCAGCTGGAGGCCAGGGCCAGGCCGATGGGAAAAATGGTTCGATGACCGTGTATCACGTCCCAGCCGAAAAACATCGGTATTTTCAAACGGCTTTGTTGAGCCGCGTCCTGCATGGGGCGGTTGATGTAACGGCTTACAGAGCCATACGTCCCCCCGATTCGCCCGGCGGCGATCTCCTGGCAAATCCTTTCGGGGGTCATTTTTTCATCGATAGCGATCAGCCGCAGTTGGCCGATTTTTTCGTCGAGGGTCATCTGATTGATGAGGTTGGTGACAAAGGCATCTTTGTTTGGCGATACCGTATCGGCCAGGACGGGCAGACTTGTAAAACTGATCAGGGCACATAGCAGACGTAGTCTTTTCATGATTCCCTTCCCCGCATAACGCTGTGGCGCACTGCTTTTGAAACGCCACCTTTCCTGCATTGAAGATCAGAAGGCTGACGTTCAATCATTGCTGCTGACGGTATTGAAAACCCATTGGGCGTTCAGGAGCCCGCATAGAAGTAGCGTAGTCGCTCCAGCGCCCCTGCCTGAGCATAAAAAGAGAATCGATCAAAAAAATGAGTTTGATCCGGACTCAAAACAACTGTACAAAAACACAGTACCTTATCGAATCGCCACTTTCGAACCCGGAGAACACCATGGCCTCTCTTGCGATGAAAATCACCCTGGAACGTATCGCCCTCTTCCAGTTCACCCCCGCCCACTGCGCCCAGGCCCGAGCGATGCTGGGCTGGAGTGTGGAAGAGTTGTCTGAGGAATCCGGGGTTTCCGTTGATGCCATTCAGCGATTCGAGGCGGAGCGTGATGTGCTGGATGTGACCCGGCTGGCGTTGGCGTATCGGTTTGAATCGCAAGGTCTGGCGTTTTTCCCGGGGTTTGCACCGGGGAGAGGGATGAACGTGAAAGGGTCGACACCGGCCCCGGTGGGGCGGGCGGATTATGCGATGGTTGAGTGAGGTTTCAGCAGATGCGGGCCAAAGCCGAATACGTTATGAAGATAGGCATGCTCCTCGAAACCGGTCGGTTGAGTCAGGCTGAGGCTGCCCATCGGCTCGGATTGTCTGAGGAGGAACTGAACGAAATACTCCGTGGAGAATGTTGCGATCTGACCGTGGCAAAAATCTCGGAATATACAAACCTGTTACTGGACGAACGCAGATAAAAAAACCGGGGCGCTTGCACGGCAGGCGCCCCGGCAGCACAACATCAAGCGTTCTGCACTGTTGCCTGATCGCTTGCACCTTCCAATCCCAGCCACCAAGTGTGACCACGTTGCGGGTACATCACATTGAACGCCTCGCCCATCCGCGGCGTGGTGATCGACACGTTCCGCTCCCAGGCCAACGCCAGAATACGGTCGAAGGGTTCGTACCAGGCGTGCATCGACAGGTCGAAGGTGCCGTTGTGGATCGGCAGCAACCAGCGCCCTTTAAGGTCGATGTGCGCTTGCAGGGTTTGCTCGGGCTGCATGTGCACGTGTGGCCACTCGACGTTGTAAGCGCCGGTTTCCATGAGCGTCAGGTCGAACGGGCCGTGCTGTTCGCCGATGCGTTTGAAGCCGTCGAAGTAGCCGCTGTCGCCGCTGAAGAAGATTCGCGTGTCGCCGTCGATCATCACCCACGACGCCCAAAGGGTGCTGTTGCCGTCAAACAGGCCACGCCCGGAAAAGTGTTGCGAAGGTGTGGCGACGAATTGAAGGCCATCGACCTCGGTGCCCTGCCACCAATCCAGCTGTCGCACTTTGCTGGCGTCGACGCCCCACTTGATCAGGGTGTCGCCCACGCCCAGCGGTGTGAGGAAGTAACGGGTCTTGTCCGCCAGTTTGAGCACGGCCTGATAATCGAGGTGGTCGTAGTGATCGTGGGACAGGATCACCGCTTCAATCGGCGGCAGGTCTTCGAGGCTGATCGGTGGTTGGTGGAAACGCTTGGGGCCGGCCCATTGCACTGGCGAGGCACGTTCGGCGAAGACCGGATCGGTGATCCAGAATTTGTCCCGCAGCTTGAGCAGTACCGTGGAGTGGCCGAGACGATAGACGCTGTGGTTGGGCGCGGCGATCAACGCTGCCTGGGTCAGGGCTTGCACCGGGACGGGGGCCGACGGCCGGGTGTCATGCGGTTTGTGGAAGATGAAGTTCCACAGGATGCGCAAGGTTTTGCGAAAGCCTTCGCGCTGCACGGGCACATGGTTTCGGTACTGCCCTTGAGCCTGTCGAGACGCTTCAGGCGTTGAGGCATTATCCGTTGGGGAAGTTGAGGTGGTCATGACTGAATGACTCCAGAAAAACCGCACGATTGGCGATTTTCCGCTTGGGACGATTAATGGCCAAGGCACGCACGCATCAGCCGGAGATTCTATATTTCACTGTGCAGGATTAACAAAACATTACACTGCACAGTGTAGTTTCTAGGTTGCATCAAAGCCGATCACAAGTAAACTACCAAGTGTAATTCTCCACTTCTTCCTGCCGAAGCGTATTTATGACAGCTCCACAGCGCCTCACCGACCGTAAACGCGAAGCCATCATCCAGGCAGCGATTGCCGAATTCCGTGCCAACGGTTTCGACATCACCAGCATGGACAAGATCGCCGCCACCGCTGGCGTGTCGAAGCGCACGGTGTACAACCACTTCCCGAGCAAGGAAGAGTTGTTTGCCGAAATCCTCAATCAATTATGGGCGCGGGTGACGGCCGTACAGGAAACGGCCTACCGCCCTGACCTGCCCTTGCGCGATCAGTTGCGTCTGATGTTGCAGACGAAACTGCAGATGCTGGCCGATGAGAATTTTCTCGACCTGGCGCGGGTGGCGATCGCCGCCACCATCCATTCTCCCGAGCGTGCGCAAAACATGGTCGCCCGAATGGGTGAGCGCGAAGAAAACCTGACGGTGTGGATTCGCGCCGCCCAGGCCGATGGTCGATTGAAACCGGCCGCGCCTGAGCTCGCCGCGCAACAGGTCCAGGGATTGCTCAAGTCCTTTGCGTTCTGGCCACAGATCTCCATGGGCCAGCCAGGCCTGTCGCCCGAGATGCAGCACACCGTGGTGGAGTCGGCGCTGGACATGTTCCTGGCCTGTTATGAGCGCTGAAACGAGCTGTAAAAAATGACAATGTCCGCCGCGTTATCGCTGATCGGTCGCTCTGAATAGAACACCGCAATGTGTTTCAGAATGAAACTGGCGCTGGCGACTATAGTGAGCCTCAGTCCCAGCACGATACAGAGAGCATCATGAGCACTCCGACCCGCGAAACCGAAGCCACCGCCCCTGTCGATCACCTGCGTTTCCATCGCCCTCACGCTCACCTGGCACCTACTTTTGGTACCGACCGTTTTGCCCTGCGCGCTGAGGCCTTTGCACGGTTCTTCGGCACGCCGACCTTCCTCGGCGCCCAGACCCTGATGGTGGTGATCTGGATGTACCTGAACCTGTCCGGTATAACCCATTTCGATATGTACCCCTTCATCCTGCTCAACCTGGCGTTCAGCCTGCAAGCGGCCTATGCCGCACCGCTGATTCTGCTGGCCCAGACACGCCAGGCCGCGCGGGACAAAGCCCAGTCAGACGCCGATGCGCGACACCGTGAAGCCTTGGCCGTCGCCAACAGTGAACGTCAGGCCCAGGCTGCGCAAACCACCGCGCAACTGATGGAGTTGCTGGAACAAAACACCCGGCTCACCGAAATCACCAAGACCCTGACCGAGCGTGTCGAAAGCCTGACGTCGCAAATACATCAACACTTCGTAGGCAACGAGCCACCGAAGGCGTGATCCGACTCAAGGCAACTTCAGCGCCTGCCCCAATTCATCGAACAACATCACCACCGAGCGCAACGCGCGGCAGTCCGGGCGGGTCAGCAACCACAGCGCGGTGTCATAACCGTGCAAAGGCTCGGTCAACGGTTGCAGTCCGTCACCGATCAGAAAGTCCGGTAACGCCGCGACGCCCAGCCCGGCCCGCACCAACTCGGTCACCGACAACATGCTGTTGCAGCGGTAACCGAGTGTTACGCCAGGCAATTGCTGACGCCGCCACGCAACAGTGGGGTGATCGGGCAGAAAGTCGTCCGGGGCGATCCAGGTCAATGAGGCCAGATCGTGGGAATCGACCGATTGCAGATAGGCCGAACTGGCACAAACCCGGTAGGAAATGTCCGCCAGACGCCGGCCAACCAAATGCTCGGGCGGCGTACGGGTCAGCCGCAAGGCGATGTCGGCATCGCGGCGGCTGAGGTTGGCAAAGTCGTTGGAGGTGCAGAGTTCAAGGGTCAGCGCCGGGTAAGACGGCATGAACCGCGCCAGCGCCGGCAACAGCAGACTTTGCAGGACCGAATCGGTGCAGGTCAGGCGCACGGTGCCACTGATGACCTCACCGCCCTGCTCCACGCCAATGCGCGCCGCCTCCAGCGCTTGTTCGGCACGCTCAGCCTGCTCGGCCAAAGTCTGCGCCAGCGTGGTGGGCAAGTAACCGGCGCGGCTCTTGTCGAACAGTTGCTGGCCCAGCGCTGCTTCCAGTCGGCGGACGGCGCGAAACACCGTCGAGACATCGACCTTCAACAACGCCGAGGCCCGGGCCAGAGAGCCGCCGCGCACCAAAGCGAGAATCAGGGACAGATCCGGGTAGTCCAGCCGATAGTGCATCGATGCATTGATCACTTGGGATAACGCCAATATTGATTGCGTGAACGCCAATCTATAGTGGGCACCAGGAATCAACAAGCGTCGAGATCACTCATGGAAACCAGCGCCATTCGCATCGCCCTGATCGGCGATCACGACCCTCAAGTCACCGCCCATCAAGCCATCCCCGTCGCCCTCGGCATGGCCGCCGAACACTCAGGCAGGAACATACAGGTCCAATGGCTGGCCACCGACTGCATCAACGCCGAGACGCCACTGAGTGACTTCGATGGTTTCTGGTGCGTACCCGCCAGCCCTTATCGCGACATGGATGGCGCGTTACGGGCGATCCGTTTTGCCCGGGAACAGCGGCGACCGTTCCTCGGCACGTGTGGCGGTTTTCAGCACGCGGTACTCGAATTCGCCCGTAACGTTCTGGGCTGGAAAGATGCCGAACACGGCGAGACATCGCCCGAGGCGACGCGGGCGTTACTCACGCCGCTAACCTGTGCGCTGGTGGAGGCCGTCGACAGCATTCATTTGGTTGAAGGTTCGTTGATCGCCAAGGCGTACGAAAATACTGAGATCCGTGAGGGATATCGCTGCCGTTATGGTGTGAATCCTGAGTTTGAACGGGAGCTATTGAAGCAACAGCTACACGCGGTTGGCCACGATTCGGCGGGGGACCTGCGGGCGGTGGAGCTAAAAGATCATCCGTTCTTTGTCGCGACACTGTTCCAGCCGGAACGCGCCGCGCTCAAGGGCTTGCTGCCGCCGTTGGTCAGGGCGTTGATTGAAGCCTGTGCGAGGCAAAAACCTTGATCGCCCAGGCACCTGAAACGCCTTACTACGCGGTGATTTTCACCTCGCTGCGCACCGACGGCGATCACGGTTATGAACAGGCCGCCGAACGCATGGTGGAACTGGCCCGCGAACAACCCGGCTTCCTTGGCGTGGAATCGGCCCGGGGGGTGGATGGGCTCGGGATTACGGTGTCTTACTGGGCCAGCGAAGCGGCGATTCTGGCCTGGAAACACCACCCCGAGCACAGCGTGATTCGGGAACGTGGGCGGTCGACCTGGTATTCGGCGTGTCATACGCGGGTGTGCAGGGTTGAGCGGGCGTATCTGTTTGAGCAGTAATAATTGCGGTGTGTTTTAGGCCGCCATCGCGAGCAGGCTCGCTCCCACATTGATTAGGTGTCGATCACAAGACCAATGTGGGAGCGAGCCTGCTCGCGATAGGGCCAGCCAAGTCAGCGCAATATTCAGCTCTGCACCAGACGCCTCACCGCCGAGATTTCCGGCACTTCCCGCCGGTTCATGTACACCCGCAACGGCTCAGTTATGCTGATCCGGTCGTCGATGTTTTGGTCCAGCAGCAGCTGGATCAGCTCGCGCTTGAGCGTCATGGTCTGCGCGGGGCCGGGGGCCCAGACGAACTCACGGGCGGGGATGATGCCGTCGTCGGCCACGTCCATGCCGAAGGCGTCTTCGCTGAAGCGCACGATGTAGCGGCCGGTCTTGCGATTGAGGCCGACAAAGCCTTTGAGTTGGTCGGCGGCCTGGCAGATGAGTTCGGAAGTGATGCGCATGGTAAACCTCACAAAAGGCCACAAAGGACCGGTGCTCGATGGTTTACACGCAGGGCAAGCGAACGGGCTTCCCTCTGCCGGGGAAACGCCTCGCTCAAGAGTACTGCAAAGGAGCGCACAAAAGCGTTGGAAACATCTCCTTTAAACACGTTTATGTCGGTCTGACGATAGCGCGAGCGGCGCTCAGTTGCTAAAAGATACGTCTTTGAAAACCTATCGCAAAAGGACTTCGACCATGCCTGTTACCTTCACCCAAAGCGCCCTGTTGCTGAGCCTGATGCTCGGCCTCGGCCAGGCACAGGCCGCCAGCGAGCCAAGCCCCACCGCACTGGCGACCCGCCAGGGCATTCCGCACCCGGCGGTGATCGCCCACCGCGGCGCATCCTTCGATGCACCGGAATCCACTGCCGCGGCCTACAAACTGGCCCGCGACCTGGGCGCCGATTACCTGGAAATGGACCTGCAACGCAGCAAGGATGGCGTGCTGTTTGCCCTGCACGACAACAACCTGCAACGCACCACCGACGTCGCCACCAAGTTCCCTGAACGCAAGGACAGCCCGGCCAACGAATTCACCCTCGCCGAACTCAAAACCCTGGATGCCGGCAGCTGGTTCAACGCCGCTTACCCGGATCGCGCGCGTCCGAGCTACGCGGGTCTGAAGATCCTGACCCTGGACGAAATCATCGACATCGCCCAAGGCAATCCCCTGCACAAGCCTGGCCTGTACATCGAAACCAAAGAGCCGAAGCAGTTTCCCGGCATCGAGCGCGACCTCAAGGACAAACTCCAGGATCGCGGCTGGCTGAGCCCGACCGGTTCGAAACTGGCGAAGAGCGATCTGGCGGTTGGCCAGGGTAAAGGCAAGGTGGTGCTGCAGACCTTCGAGAAGAGCAGCCTCGAACTGCTCGAGAAGGAAATGCCGAAAGTGCCGAAAATCCTGCTGCTGTGGGTAGGCGAAGGCAGCATCGAGCCGAAATCCAAAGTGACGTTCGCCGAGTCCGGTGACAAGGACAAAGCGACTTACTACGCCAGACAGGAACCGAAAGACAAAGCCGAATTCCAGCAATGGGTCGAGTACGCCAAGGCCCAGGGCGCTATCGGTACCGGTCCTTCGGCCGCGCTGACCAAGGGTGGCGATCAGAGCTATTCGGACCTGGTGAAACCGTGGATGAACCAGTACACCCACGATCAGGGCTTGCTGGTGCACGTCTACACCATCGACGATGCCGTGGATTATCAGAAAGTGGCGGATGCCGGCGTCGATGGCATCTTCACCAACCGCGCCAGCGAACTGCTGAAGTTCTATAAGCGTCCGGCGGCGGCGAGCGTTACGCAGTTGTTGCAGAACAACGGTTATTGATTCGAGACCGTGGCGTCTGCTTCGCGGGGAATTAAGGGGGAATTAAGTTGCGCTGTTTAAGCTGATCCCACTTAAACAGTTCACCCAAGGAAAGAACTTCATGAAAACCTTAACTGCCCTGTTCACCGCTGCTGCCCTGACTCTCGCCGCTGGCCTGGCCCAGGCTGACGTTCGTGTCGACCAGATCCCCGAGCTGGTCAAGAGTGGCAAGATCAAACCACTGGAAGAAATGAACCAGGCCGCACTGAAGTTGCACCCGGGCGCCACGATTACCGATACCGACCTGGATAACCACTTCAACGGTTACGAATATGAAGTCGAACTGCGTTTAGCCGACGGCACAGAGTGGGACGTGGACTTCGACGCCACTACCGGCAAGGTTCTGAGCAACAAGCAAGACACGTGATTCAACAACAAAAAGCCGCACGATTTTCGGATCGTGCGGCTTTTTTGCATCAGGCATCAGGCAGGTCGACCGAGCAACAGGTCACGACGTTTACCTTCAGCTTGCCCCACGGACTTAAGCAGTGGTGCTGACCAACGAACCCGACGTACTGCCCCCCTCATCCTGCAACGCTTGCGTCAACGCCGCCGTCACCGTCTGCAACGAAGCCGAAGTGGCCGCAATCTGCGACTGAGCCGCCGCAACGGTTGCAGCTTTGGCTTCGGCGCTTTCCTGCTTGGCCTGGGCTGCTTGCAGTTGCTGCTGTTCTTCCTGCAATTGCTTTTGCAACTCGGCGATCTGCTTGCGCAGCTCTTTCACTGTATCGGATTCGGTGCTGCTGGAGCTGCTGCCGCTTGAGGAAGGCGCACCGCCAGCGGCAACCTTCGTGGAATCGCTGGAGTCGCTGGAGGCACTGGCGGTTGTGGCGGCGGAGGTGTCTTCGGTACTGCCGCTGATCGAGACTTGGCTTGAAGACGTCGAGACGGTCTGATTGATCGAAACAGAACTGATGCTGACCATGGGAGTTATCCAATGTGGAGTTTGGGTAACACCGTCATCGACGGGCGCAGCACGAACTTGAGAGCGACTGTGTACCGACTCAGTAACCGAATCGGTACACAGCCCATTGCACTAGGCGCTCAACCGTGCCGTCACTTCATTCAACTGCCCCGACAACCCGTGCAGGTTGTGGCTGGCCGCTTCGGTACGCTGCACGTTGTCCAGGTTGGTGCTGGCAATGCTGGTGATTTCAGTGAGGTTGCGCGAGATGTCTTCGGCCACTGAAGTCTGCTCTTCAGCAGCGGTGGCGATCTGGCGGTTCATGTCACGAATGGCTTCCACGGCATGGGTGATCCGCTCGAGCATGGCGCCGGCCTGGGTCACTTGTTCGACGCTTTCTTCACTGCGCGACTGGCCGCTTTCGATCGCCTGAGCCGCGTCTACCGCCCCGGTTTGCACGGTTTGAATGATCTGGTTGATCTCGATGATCGACGCTGCCGTGCGCTGGGCCAGGCTGCGTACTTCATCGGCGACCACCGCAAAACCGCGCCCGGCTTCACCGGCACGGGCCGCTTCGATCGCCGCGTTGAGCGCCAGCAGGTTGGTTTGCTCGGCGATGCCGCGAATCACTTCCAGCACCTTGCCGATGCGCCCGCTGTCTTCTTCCAGACGACGGATGACGGTGGCGGTGTTGGCGATTTCGCCACGCATTTGGGTGATGGTGCGAATGGTGCCCTGCATGACTTTTCCGCCCTGTTGGGCAGACTGGTCGGCATCGTCGGCCGCACGTGCCGCATCGCCTGCGTGGCGCGCGACTTCTTGTGCAGTGGCGGACATTTCGTTCATCGCCGTGGCCACCTGATCGGTGCGATTGAACTGCTCGTTGGTGCCGCTGGCCATAAGGCCGGCAATCGAGCTCAACTCACCGCTGGCGCTGTTCAGATCCGTCGCACTGCGCTGCAACCGAGTGAAGGTTTCAGCGAGGAAGTCGCGCAAGGTGTTGGCGGCCTTGGCCAGGTTGCCCAACTCGTCCTGACGGGTGCTGGCCACGCGCTCGGCGAACCGCCCCTGGCTGAGTTGTGCCACGTAGTCGATCAGTTTACGAATCGGCTCCACCAGGTTGCGGTTGACCAGCCACAGGCTCAACAGGCCAATCAGCAGACCCGACACCAACATCACCGCGAGCCCCAACAACACGGTGCGATCAGCGCTGGCACTGATCAGCTTCGATTGCTCGGTGCCCTGCTTGCGCAGTTCGCCAACCAGTTCATTCATCTGTTCGCTGGCGGCACGGTCCACGCCCTTGACCGCGTTGTCGCCGGCCGCTGGGTCGGCACCGGCCGCCACGTAGGCATCACGGCCCTTCTGATAGGCCGCACCTAAAACACGATGCTCTTCACGCAAACGTTCGATACGGGTCTTGAGTTGCGGCTCGATGCCTTTCTGCCCGGCCAATTCCCCCAGGATGCCCTGCACGTTGCGCTGGCCATCCTCGAATTGCTTCCAGTATTTGTCCAGGTTCGCCGGGTCCTTGCCGCGCAGCAGGACGTTTTTCCACTCCTGCACCTGCACCTTGAATTGCAGGTTGGCTTCATCGATCAATTGCGAGGTGCGCAACGGACCTTCGATCAGATTCGCGTAGTTCTGAACGCCATTGGACAGGAAGTGAAAGCAGGCCAAAGCGATCAGCAACATCGCCAACAGGCTGCCGCTCAACAGGGCGAGGATTTGCGCTCTCAGGGATTTTTGCAAAAGCATCGGGGATATCTCATGGCAGGGATAAGGCACGCTCAAGTGGCGAGCAAGATGTCCGGACATCCCTGTCAGCGACGCTAGCTCACGACCAGAATCAGAAGATCGACATCAGCAACATCGGCGCGCCAGCCCCATTCTTTAATGTTTCCGACCACCGGCACGAGGCGGATTTCCGGCGCCATTTAACTGTCACAAAACCTTCAAAATACGTTGCGATGATGGGGCTCAAGTGAACCTGTGAAACCTGTGACAGGCGCCCCCTCACAGCGAGACCTCATGAACCACAGCATCGACCAACGCCATCGCGATTCCGACCTGTTCGGCCTGCTTTACGGTTTCAGTTTTCGCCCTGGCGAGCGCGGTCGAGAGATCGATTCGGCCAAGGCGCTGCGCTGCCTGCAACAACCAGGGGACAATGACGAGTTTCTCTGGCTGCACCTGAACCTGGCCCATGCCGCGTGCGAGCGCTGGATGAAAAGCCATCTGGAATTACCCGACGAGTTTTTCGAAGCCTTGCACGAAGGCTCCCGTTCGACGCGCATCGAGCATGTCGATTCGGCGTTGCTGGCGGTGGTCAACGACGTGGTGTTCAACCTCAGCAGCATGGTCTCCTCGGATGTTTCGACGCTGTGGGTCTGCGCCCGCAGTCGGCTGATCATCAGCGCGCGCCTGCAACCGCTGCACTCGGTGGACAAGCTGCGCTCTTCGGTGAAGGCCGGTGAATGCTTTCGCTCACCGCTGGAGTTGCTGGTGCATCTGCTGCGCGATCAGGGCGAAGTGCTGACCCAGATCGTGCGCAAGACCAGCCTCAGTGTCGATCAGATCGAAGATGAATTGCTGTCTTCGCGCCTGTCCACCAACCGCGCCGAACTGGGCGCCAACCGCCGGGTGCTGGTGCGCCTGCAACGGTTGTTGGCGCTGGAGCCAGGCTCGCTGCTACGCCTGCTCAATCGCCCGCCGCAATGGTTGCAGAAGGAGGACGTCAAGGAGCTGCGCAAGTCCACCGAGGAGTTCGCGCTGATCATCAACGACCTCACGGCCCTCGGAGAGCGGATCAAGCTGTTGCAGGAAGAAATCGCCGCCAACCTCAACGAACAGAGCAACCGCACGCTGTTCACCCTGACCGTGGTCACGGTGCTCGCGCTGCCGATCAACATCATCGCCGGTTTCTTCGGCATGAACGTCGGCGGCGTGCCGCTTGCCGGTGATCCGGAGGGGTTCTGGATTCTGGTGGCGCTGGTCGCGACGTTTACCCTGATTGCCGGGCGCTGGGCGTTTCGCAAGCGGCGGGATTATTAAGATCGAAAGATCGCAGCCTGCGGCAGCTCCTGCCTTTAAGCATTTCGTCGCAAATTCATGGGATTAATCGTTTATTGATTCACCTCCCGCCGAATAGCACTTCAGTTTGCTACCGTGTTGCCGACTCTTAAGAGACTCGATGTATTCAGGAGGGGAACCGTGAATCTGTATATCAATCAGCTTCAGAAGAAAGCTGACTTCAAAGAAGCCATCTACGCAGGCGACATCTTCCTGAACACTCAGCTGCGCACTGCCAAAGAATTGTGTGCGTTCGCCCAGGAAAGCATCACCGCCGCCTTCGACGGCGAGACCAACCACCAGGCACTGCACACGTTGATGCCGGTGGAAGAATTCGTGGTTCTGGTGACTCGCCTCAAGGGCCAGTTCACCAACAGCCAGCGAGCCAAGGACTTGATCCTGGGCTTCATCGATGAAATCGGTGTCGACCCTCGCGAGTATATTTTCGACGTGCCACGGATCCGCGTAGTGCCCAACTACGACTACCTGCACGCCGGTGTCAGCTATGCCTACAAACCCCATCGCGACACTTGGTACGGCAGCGTCGACTGTCAGATCAACACCTGGATGCCGGTGCATACCATCAGCCCTGACCAGACCATGATGATCAATGGCGGTTATTTCGATGTGCCGGTGAAGAACACTTCAAAGGACTGGAGCCTGTCCGACTGGATCAGCAACCAGCGTCATCGGGCCAAGGAAAACCTCAAGGAAGAAGTACGGGTACACCCGGTTCCACTGGAGGAGATCAATACTTCATCGGAAATCCGCGTGGCCGGCAACACAGGCGACATGCTGATTTTTTCCGGTTCGCACCTGCACGGTACCGTTCCCAACTACACGCAACAGACCCGCTTCAGCGTGGACTTTCGCCTGATGCACCTTGACGACCTCAAGCACAAGCGCGGCGCGATCAACGTCGACAGCGCCTGCCCGGACGTCGGTGCAGGGTTCAAAGATTATTTCCACGCTCACGACTTTTCGAACTTCCAAGGAATCCAGCAATGACCAAGCGCCGCATCACGCCCGCCGAGGCCCAGTACAACGAAACCCGTGCCAATGTCTTGAAACGGGTTGACGCCGAGTATGTGGCCGACGCGCCATTTGTCTTCGCCAACCGCATCGGCGTGACCGCTGCCCTGTCGCGCATGGAGCTGTTCAAGAAAGTCGCCGAAATCCCGGGCGCGATCATTGAGTGCGGCGTATACAAGGGCAATTCGCTGATGCTCTACATGCACCTGTCGATGATTCTGGAGCCCTACGCGATCAACCGTTCGATCATCGGCTTCGACACCTTCGAAGGCTTCCAGAGTATCGACAAGAAAGAAGACCCGTCGGACGTCAACGAAACCATGTTCTCCGACACCGACCAGTCGCTGATCCAGGACATGATCGACGCCAACGACCTGCTGCGCCCGGTCAACCGTATCCCGCGCTGCGAGCTGGTCAAAGGCGACATCGTCAAGACTGTACCGGAGTGGGTCCAGACCCGTCCGGACCTGGTGGTGGCGATGCTGATCCTCGACACCGACCTGTATGAATCGACCAAAGTCGCTCTGGAAACCTTCCTGCCGTACATGCCAAAAGGCGCGATCGTGGTGCTCGACGAAGTCGCTTACCGCAACTTCCCGGGCGAAACCAAAGCCTTGCGCGAAGTGCTCGACCTGAACAAGATCGAACTCAAGCGCCTGCCGTTCGATTCGTGCGTGGGCTACTTCCACGTCTAATGAAAAACCTGCTCCTTCCTATGGCTGGAGCAGGTTTAGAAGCTGAAAACTAGCCCGCTCCTACATGTTCAGATCGTTGATCGGATCACCTGCGGTAGTAAACAAAGATAAAAAGATCGCAGCCTTCGGCAGCTCCTGCAGGATCGGGCACATCCAAAATAATGGTTGTATCCGATCCTGGAACTGCCGAAGGCTGCGATCTTTGCTTTTACCCTTCGCAAGCCCTGCGCACCAACAGCCGCTCACGCACCACGTCATAGCCCCAGTGGTACACGTAGGTGTACGGCAAGAAGAACAACAGTACGCCGATGTCCAGCAGGAACGCTTGCCACAGGCTGATCTTCAGCCACCAGGCAATCAACGGTACGCCGAACGCGACCAGCCCACCTTCGAACAACAGCGCATGCATCACGCGCACCCAAGCGTTGCGCACAATGGCAAAGCGCTTGAGCAAGCGGTCGAACAGACCGTTGAAGACCACGTTCCAGGCCAGGGCAAGCGCTGCGATGGCCACGGTCGCCACGCCTATTTCCACCATGGGTTTGTCCATGACCCAGGCCAGCAACGGGGTACAGATCAAAACAGCCAGCAGTTCGAAACCGATGGCCTGAAAAATGCGTTCAGTGATGGATTTTTTGGCGTTCATGGCCAGACTCCCTGAGTGACTGTGGTTGCCATGGTCCGCCATCGAACCGATACTTCATAACCAATAACCATCGATCAAGGCGATAGTTCATGGCCTCCCACGAAGTGCTGCTGGCGTTTGTCCAAGCCGCGACTCAAGGCTCGTTTTCCGCCGCGGCGCGCAAGCTCGGCCGCAGTCAGTCGACCATCAGCGCCGCAGTGGCGAGCCTTGAAGTCGACCTGAACCTTGCCCTCTTCGACCGCAGCAGCCGCAAGCCAAGCCTGACCCCCGCCGGGCATGTCATGTTGCAACGGGCCGAGGAGATTCTGGCCGCCACCAGCCGTCTGGAAATGACCGCCAGCCAACTGTCCCAAGGGGTCGAACCGAAGCTGACCGTGGCGATTTCCGACACCTATCAGTCCGACCGTTTCGAAGCGGCGCTCAGTGCTTTCGAGCAGCGTTACCCAGACCTGGAACTTGAATGCCTGATCGCCGAATGCGATGACCTGGTGGCCCTGGTGCAACGCGGACGAGCGCACGTCGCCTTCGCCGAGATGCAGGACAGCTACCCGCCGGATCTGGTCAGTTCGACGGTGGACGAGCGCACGGAAATCGCCCTGTTCGTGTCACCTGCGCACCCGTTGGCGAAGCTGAGCGCAGTCGATCAGGACGTGCTGCAGCAGCACCGAGAACTGCGTCTGGCAACGATCGTCAATCCGTATGAAAGCCGAGCGAAGGGGCGTGTCTGGTCGGCGCCGAGTTACTTGATGCTGCTGGAAATGGCTCAGGGCGGGTTTGGCTGGGCACCGTTGCCACGGTGGCTGGTGGGGCGGTTCGGGGCCGGTTCGTTGGTAGAGCTGAAGGTGCGTGGATGGCCGAAACCGGTGTACGTCGATGCGCTGTGGTCGCGACTGCATCCACCAGGGCCGGCGGGGAGTTGGTTATTGAGCAAGATGCTGAAATAGCGGTGTCGCCATTCGCGAGCAAGCCCGCGAAGAGGCCAGCCGCCACGCCGCACACCCATGATCATCCCAACGCCCGGAGCCGTCCCTCGATAAACCGCCGCTCCGGCACCTGCTGTGTCAATTCCAGCGCCCGCTCATACGCCGCACGCGCCTCTTCCACCCTCCCCAACTGCCGGTAAAACTCTGCCCGCGCCGAGTGCGCCAGGTGGTAATCCAGCAACTCACCACGATCCAGAATCCCTTCGATCAACGTCAGCCCGGCCAGTGGTCCATCGCGTTTGGCCAGCGCCGCCGCACGGTTCAATTCGATCACCGGCGACGGCACCGCCCGCAGCAGCACGTCATACAGACCGACAATCTGCGGCCAGTCCGTCTCCGCCGCCGTGGGCGCTTCGGCATGCACCGCCGCAATCGCCGCTTGCAGGCAATAGGGCCCGAAGCGCCGCGTCGTCAGCGCCCGCTCAATCAGGGCGCAGCCTTCGGCAATCAGCTCGGCGTCCCACAGCGAGCGATCCTGTTCATCCAGCACAATCAGTTCACCGCTCGATGAGGTCCTGGCCGAACGCCGCGACTCATGCAACAGCATCAGCGCCAAAAGCCCCATCACCTCCGGTTCGGGCAACAGGTCCATCAACAACCGACCGAGGCGAATCGCTTCACGCGTCAAGTCTTCGCGGGTCAGTTCGCTACCGATAGACGCCGAGTATCCTTCGTTGAACACCAGGTAAATCACCCGCAGTACGCTGTCGAGACGCTCGGGCAGTTCCGCCAGGGTGGGCACTTGATAAGGAATTTTCGCGTCACGGATCTTGGCCTTGGCCCGCACGATGCGCTGGGCGATGGTGGCCGGTGCCGAGAGAAAGGCCCGGGCGATTTCTTCGGTGGTCAGGTCGCAGACTTCGCGCAAGGTCAACGGCACTTGAGCGTCTGCCGCCAGTGCCGGGTGACAACAGGTGAAGATCAGGCGCAGGCGATCGTCTTCCACGTCTTCATCACTCCAGTCGGCCTGCTCCAGCGCCTCCAGTTGAGCGATCAACATCGGCCGGGATGCATTAAAACGCGCGCGCCGGCGCAATACATCGATGGCCTTGAAGCGCCCGGTGGACACCAGCCAGGTGCGCGGATTGTCCGGCACACCGTCGCGCTGCCAGCGTTCGACCGCAACGAAGAACGCCTCGTGCAGCGCCTCTTCGGCGAGGTCGAAGTCGCCGAGCAGACGGATCAGCGTCGCCAGAATCCGCCGCGACTCGTCGCGGTAGACCTGCTCGACTTGCGCCCGTACCGATTCGCCCGGCATCAGTCCGGCATGCCTGGGGCCATTTTTCGCTGGACGGATTGCACACTCATAAAAGAACTCCCGTGGTGAGGGTTATTCAGGGATTCAACTGGCGAACGGGCCGCACCTCGACACAACCGACCCGGGCCGCCGGGATGTTGCCGGCGATCTGGAGGGCTTCGTTGAGGTCCTTGGCATCGATCAGGTAGAAGCCGGCCAACTGCTCCTTGGTTTCAGCGAACGGGCCGTCGGTGATCGACATTTTGCCGTTGCGCATGCGCACGGTGGTCGCGGTCTGCACCGACTCCAGCGCTTCGGCGGCGATCATCCGGCCGCTGCCCTGGATCGATTCGGCGTAGGCCATGCACTCGGTGTCGTTGGGGCTTTCGGGCAGTGAGTGCAATTCGTGCTCGTTGCTGTAGACCAGGCATAAATACTTCATGGGGCTCTCCATTTCAGGCGGCTCTGCCGTGACCGAACTGATCAACTATGGCTGTCGATTGGCGCCTTGGCGCTGCTTTCCGATAAACAGCCCGGCCATCAGGGTTGCAGGTTGAACAGCGCCGCGCCATTCGTCATGTCGAACGGTGCCGACCAGTGTTCGTGGACGATCTGCCAAAGCCCCGCTTCCTGCCGGTAGCACGCGGTGACGCGCATCCAGCAGGCTTGGGTTTCACCCTTTTCATTGGTGCCGCCGCAATGCGCCAGCCAGTGAGCGAAAGCGATCTCCTGCGACGGCACGATGTCGATCTCGTGGAACTCGAAAATGTGCGGGCCGGGGCACATCTCCATGCATTCCTGCCAATGCGCACGGTAGGCCGCCTTGCCCTTGAATTGCAGGGCTTTGACGGCATCGAAGGAGACGATGTCGTCGGCGTACAGGGCCATGACCTTTTCCACGTCCTTGGCGATGACCGCCTGGCGATAGTTCTCGATCAAGTTATGGATTTGTGTCTGAGCATTCATGAGGGTTCTCCGTGTTTTTTTGTTGAAGACACCTTTAGTCGACTGGCGAAAAGCCAGATCGACAGCCGAAATAAAAATAATCCATGAGGGCAAACTCGCTAGAATCCGAGGCTCATTTCCGTTGGAAAAAGGACACTCCAGTGACAGCCCGACTCGTGCCTTACGAAAGCCTGAACGCCTTGCAGCGCCAACAGGTCGAGGCCATCGAAATCCACGCTGAACAAATCAGATTCTCCGGCGACATTCATGGTGCGTTGCACACCTTGCTGTCCAAACCGGGCCCTGGCGTCAAAGGCTTTGCGCTGCTGGTGGAGGATGCACCGGTGGCCTTCCTGCTGCTCAAGCGCCCGCCGGTGCTGCCGGCCTGGGCCGATGAACACAGCGCCACCCTGCACGCCCTGCAAGTCGATCGCCGCGCCCAGGGCAAAGGCTATGGCAAAGCCTGCCTGCAAGCCCTGCCCGAGGTTGCGCGCCAGGCTTGGCCGGAAATCAAAGGGCTGGAGTTGTCGGTGGATGCGGACAATGAGTCGGCCATCGCGCTGTATGCCAAATATGGCTTTGTCGACAGCGGCGAAGCGTACAAGGGCCGGATCGGTTACGAACGGCGGATGGGGCTGGTTTTCTGATTCGTAGAGGGATGAACGATGTTGAATTCAATCGAAGCGCTGGAAGCGATCTACGGCCTGCCCCATGAGCGTGCGGTGCGTAAGCAGATCCCCTTTCTGAACGAGGACTATCAGGCGATGGTCCGCGCCTCGCCGCTGGTGATTATCAGCTCGGTCGGCCCCGATGGCATGGACGGCTCGCCGCGCGGCGATACGCCGGGTTTTGTGCGGATCGTCGATGAACGCACGCTGGCCATCCCGGATCGCCCGGGCAACAACCGCATCGACACCCTGCGCAATGTCGTGCTCGATTCGCGAGTATCGCTGCTGTTCATCATTCCGGGGATAGGCGAGACATTGCGGGTCAATGGCACGGCGCAGATCAGCGCCGAACCCGCGTTGCTGGAGAGTTTTGCAGTCAACGGCAAACCGGCGCGCACGGCAATGCTGGTGACGGTGGAAGCGGCGTACTTCCATTGCTCGAAAGCGATCATGCGTTCGGATCTGTGGAACCCCGAGCGCTACCTTGACCGCTCTGCCCTGCCGACGGCGGGCGCATTTCACAAACGGCTGAACGACGGACAGTTCGATGCCGAAACCTATGACCGGGAAGCGCCGACCAGAGTGCGCGATAGCCTCTACTGACACAACGCCGCTCCCACACTGGAACTACAGCGTCAACACCATCTCATGCCACGCCATCCCGCCATGGTCAGACGCCGAAGGCTTGATGTAGGCAAACCCAAACCCGGCATACAGCGCAATGTGCCGCTCTTTGCACATCAGGTGGATGCTGGCCTTGTTCAGTGCGCGCATGTGCTGGATGAACTCACTCATCAAGCGTTTCGCCAGGCCCTGCCCTTGGTAGTCCGGATGCACCACCACCGACATGATCACCACGTGCGGGCCGGCCGGGTCGTGGCCGATCAGTTCCTTGAACGCCTCGTCCGACATCTCCACCTCAAACGCCGCACCGGAATTGATGAAGCCGGCTACCACCCCATCCACTTCAGTCACGATGAAGCCCTCGGGCCAGGTGGCGATGCGGGTGGCGATTTTCTCGCGGGTGGCGGCTTCGTCGCCTTCGTAGGCAACGGTTTCGATGGCGTAGCAGCGGTCCAGGTCAGCGGCGGTGACGTGGCGGATGACGGTGTTCATGGCAACTCGGAATCGGCGGGAGAAAGGCTGGGATCATAATTTAATAAGGTGTTCATATCGATCAGAAAGGCGGACCGCCGATCCGCCCCTCGCCCCCTTCGTTACGCTTTGATCGGCAGCCAGATTTCCAGCACGCCGGTATTGAGCTTGGGGTTGAAATCGTCGCTGTAACGTTCGAACTCCGGGGCATCCGCCGCCTCGCGACCGGACTTCGGCAACCAGGTTTCCCGGATGTACTGAAAGGTTTGCGGCAGCGTATCCAGCGAGCCCTTGTGCTTGAACACCGCGTAATACTGGGGCTGAATCTCGACCCAACGGTATTTCTCGGGCAGGTCGTCGAGCTTGCTGATCTCGACGCCGGCGATGTATTCGAAACCGCCCTTGTCGTCTGAGTTGCAGCAAACGCCGTAGGTCACTTCGTCAATTTGCCCGGGTACATTGCCGATGTGGGGGACGAATTGATCCCACAGCTTGGGAATCTGTTTTTTGGCCGTCGCTTGGGTAAGTCGCCCGCCAAGCCCCGCTATGAGCATGAAGTGCCCGTGTTCGAAGCGTGGCTCAGCCTGATCATCGCGTGTTTGCTCATCCATGACTCGACTCCTGGGAACGAAAAAGGTGGGTTCGGCTGGGAGTATAGAGGCCAAACCCGATTCGCCCAGTCAGAGCCCCGGAAGCTGCCCGGCGGCGGGCGCACCGATAAACTCGTTGTAGCCCGATAGAATCACATAGACCGCGAAATAGCAGAAGATCGCGGCCGATGCCATGTAGGAATAACGCAACAGTTTGTCACCGAGCAACTTGCCGCCATGGCTCGCCGCGAAGCACAGCGTGACGCACCAGAGAATCCCCGCACAGAGAAATCCACCTAGAAACAACACCGAGCTGAGAGTGCCCCCACCACCGGAACGGGCAATCAGGGTGCCACCCACCGCCGCGAACCAGAGAATCGCACTGGGCGACGACATGGCGAGGAAAATCCCCCGCAAGAACTCCTTGCGATGGGAGTTGTGGCCAACTTCGGCGGTCTCGGCCAACACAGCGTTGTGATAAATCGCCGAATGAATCATTTTCGCCGCGAAGTACAGCAGCAACGCCGCCCCACCGATCCACAACACCCAACGCACGGTTTCGTACTGCAGCAATACGGTCATGCCGGCCAGTGCCAGCACCGCGTAAATAAGGTCGCCGACACAAGTCCCCAGCCCCAGGGCAAAGCCTTGAAAATAGCCGCGCTGCATCGCCAGCGTGATCATCGCGATATTGGCCACACCAATGTCCAGGCACAGCGAAAGGCTTAGCAGGAAGCCACTGGTAAATTCCATCGACCATTTCCTTGGGAAAAATTTATTGATGCGCAGGCTAGACAGTTTGCCACGACTGCCCTTACATTCCGCCACAGGCCACCGCAGTGGCCAGCGTCGCTCGGACGGTTCCGGGCGCTTACGTTATCCGAGGCAACAATGGCCGAACAAGGTTCCCCGCGCCGCTTTGCGCGCATCGATCGACTCCCCCCTTACGTTTTCAACATCACTGCCGAGCTGAAGATGGCCGCCCGTCGTCGTGGCGAAGACATCATCGACTTGAGCATGGGCAACCCCGACGGCGCCACGCCGCCGCACATTGTCGAAAAACTGGTCACCGTCGCCCAGCGCGAAGACACCCACGGCTACTCCACGTCCAAAGGGATTCCGCGCCTGCGCCGCGCGATTTCCAACTGGTATAAGGATCGCTACGAGGTCGACATCGACCCGGAAAGCGAAGCCATCGTCACCATCGGTTCCAAGGAAGGCCTGGCGCATTTGATGCTGGCCACCCTCGATCAGGGCGACACCGTGCTGGTGCCAAACCCGAGCTACCCGATTCACATCTACGGTGCGGTGATTGCCGGTGCCCAGGTGCGGTCGGTGCCGCTGATCCCTGGCGTGGACTTTTTCGCCGAGCTGGAACGGGCGATTCGCGGCTCGATCCCGAAACCGAAAATGATGATCCTCGGCTTCCCGTCCAACCCCACCGCCCAGTGCGTGGAGCTGGACTTCTTCGAGCGGGTGATCGCCCTCGCCAAACAGTACGACGTTTTGGTGGTGCACGACCTGGCCTACGCCGACATCGTCTACGACGGCTGGAAAGCCCCGTCGATCATGCAGGTGCCCGGCGCCAAGGACATCGCGGTGGAGTTTTTCACCCTGTCCAAGAGCTACAACATGGCGGGCTGGCGCATCGGTTTCATGGTCGGCAACCCGGAACTGGTCAGCGCCCTGGCGCGGATCAAGAGCTACCACGACTATGGCACCTTCACCCCGCTGCAGGTCGCGGCCATCGCGGCGCTGGAAGGCGATCAGCAGTGCGTCAAAGACATCGCCGAGCAGTATCGGCAGCGTCGCAACGTGCTGGTCAAAGGCCTGCATGAACTGGGCTGGATGGTCGAAAACCCGAAAGCGTCGATGTACGTCTGGGCCAAGATTCCCGAGGCTTATGCACACATGGGCTCGCTGGAATTCGCCAAGAAGCTGCTGGCCGAGGCCAAGGTCTGTGTCTCACCGGGTGTGGGATTTGGCGAATATGGGGATGATCATGTGCGCTTCGCGCTGATCGAAAACCAGGATCGGATTCGTCAGGCCGTGCGCGGGATTCGCGGGATGTTCCGGGCGGATGGGCTAGTGACCAAAACCAACGCCTGACACGATCGTTCCCACGCTCTGTGTGGGAATGCAGCCCGGGACGCTCCGCGTCCCTTCCAGAGCCGAACGCGAAGCGTCCGTTGAGGCATTCCCACGCAGAGCGTGGGAACGATCATCACCCACAAAAAAACCGCATCGCTGCGGTTTTTTTGTGTCTGCCGATCGGCTTAAACGAACAACGACAACAGCAGGATGAAGCCCAGGCCCACCACGGACAGGATGGTTTCCATCGCGGTCCAGGTCTTGAAGGTTTCCGCCACGGTCATGTTGAAGTACTGCTTCACCAGCCAGAAACCTGCGTCGTTGACGTGGGACAGGATCAACGAACCGGCACCGGTCGCCAGCACCAGCAGCTCACGGTTCACACCCGGGATCATCCCCACTACCGGCACCACAATGCCCGCGCCAGTAATGGTCGCCACGGTCGCTGAACCCGTCGCGATACGAATCACCGCCGCCACCAGCCAGGCCAGCAGGATCGGCGAGATCTGTGCAGCCACCGCCATGTTGCCGATCACGTTACCCACACCGCTGGTCACCAGCATCTGCTTGAAGCCACCACCGGCACCGATGATCAGGATGATCGCAGCGGTCGGCGCAAGGCTCGCGTCCAGCCATTTAAGCATCTGTTGCGAACCGATGCCCTGCTTGTAGCCGAAGGTGTACAGCGACAGCAGCAATGCCAGCAGGAGAGCCGAGATCGGGTGACCGATCAGGTCCATGAAGGTGCGGAAGAAGTTGCCGTCCGGCAGCGCCACATCGGCAAAGGTCTTGAGCAGCATCAGGAACACGGGCGACAGCACAGTGATCAGGGTGATGCCGAAGCTAGGCAGATCGCCTGCATCCTCATCGCGCACCAGTTGATCCACCAGTTCCTGATTCGGATGACCCGGAATGTGCTTGGCAATGAACGTGCCGTAGATCGGACCGGCGATAATAGCGGTCGGCAACGCAACGATCAGGCCGTACAGAATGGTTTTACCGATGTCGGCACCGAACACACCGATGGCCAGCAGCGGACCCGGGTGCGGCGGCACCAGGCCGTGTACCGCGGACAAACCAGCCAGCAGCGGGATACCGATCTTGATGATCGACACGCCAGTGCGACGGGCCACGATGAACACCAGTGGAATCAGCAGTACGAAGCCGATTTCGAAGAACAGCGGAATGCCGACCAGGAACGCGGCGAACATCATCGCCCACTGCACCTTGTCCTTGCCGAAGGCGCGAATCAGCGTCTGCGCAATCTGATCCGCACCGCCTGATTCGGCCATCATTTTGCCGAGCATGGTGCCCAGCGCCAGGATGATGCCTACGAAACCAAGCACGCCACCGAAGCCGTCCTGGAACGCCTTGATGATGGTGCCGATCGGCATGCCGGACGTCAGCCCGAGGAAGGCGGCGGCGATGATCAGTGCGAGGAATGGGTGCAACTTGAACTTGGTGATCAGGACGATAAGTCCGATCACCGTGACCACTGCGTCTAGCAGCAGAAACGTCTCGTGGGACATGCCAAACATTAGGGGTGTCTCCTGGTTGTTGTTGTTATTAAAGCGGTTATTCAGAAGCCGTCAGGACAGCGCTATCTCTTGGAGCAAAACTCAACTGGCGAGTTTCAAGCCATGATCGAGCCACCAGGCATGCGCCTGCTTCGCCAACTCATCGACGCTGTGGCTCGAAGCATCCAGAGCCAGGGTCAGGGGCTCACCAACGGGCGATTCAAGTGTGGCGAACTGGCTGTCGATCAAGGTCGACGGCATAAAGTGGCCCGGCCGATGAGACACACGATCAGTGGCGACTTCGGGGGTCAGCTCAAGGAAAACGAAGCCCAGGCCCGGCAAGGCACCGCGCAAGCGTTCGCGGTAACTGTGTTTGAGGGCCGAGCACGTCAGCACCGGGCGCTCGCCTTGGGTGTCGACGCGGCGCAGTTCATCGCACAGGCTGTCGAGCCAGCCGGCACGGTCTTCATCGTTCAGGGGGATACCCGCGCTCATCTTTTCGATATTGGCGGCAGGGTGGAAAGTGTCGCCTTCAATGGCGGTCGCGCCGCTGAGCTGGCACAGGGCCTGGCTGACGCACGTCTTGCCGCAACCGGCAACGCCCATGATGATCAGGGCGGTGATGGGATGATTCATGTAACACCTCAGCGCGCAGACAGCGCTACCTTTGCTACGTAAAACGCTAGTGCAAAAGCAGAAGTTGCCGACGCCTTCTTGTCATTTTTATGGGTTGCAGCATGTTCGTTCTCGATGCCGAAAAGCGAGGATCAGGCAAACCCCGCTCACGCATTTGCAGCTGCGTCGAGACAGCGCTACCTTAGTGCCTTGAATTTTGTTTGGCAAGCCGTCCGATGATGACCCCTAAAAACGATAAAAATACTCGCACCACTGGCCGCCCTACCCTCAACGAAGTCGCGCGCCTGGCCGGTGTCAGCCCGATTACCGCGTCCCGCGCCCTGCGCGGCGTCAGTACGGTGGCCACCGAACTGGTGGAAAAAGTCCAGAAGGCCGCCCTCGACCTGAACTACGTGGTCAACCCCGCCGCACGCGCGTTAGCCTCGGCCCAGAGCCATTCCGTGGTGGTTCTGGTGCCATCGCTGTCCAACCTGCTGTTCATCGACACGCTGGAAGCCATTCATCAGGTTTTGCGACCGAAGGGCTTCGAAGTGCTGATCGGTAACTTCCACTACTCCCGTGACGAAGAAGAAAACCTGCTGCGCAATTACATGGCTTATCAGCCTCGCGGCTTGCTGCTGACCGGTTTCGATCGCACCGAAAGTTCGCGGCGGATGATCGAGGCCAGCAACATTCCCTGCGTCTACATGATGGAACTGGACAGCGCGGCCGGGCTCAATTGCGTCGGCTTTTCGCAAGTCGCCGCCGGCGAAACGGCGGCCGAACATTTGCTTTCCCGCGGTCGCAAACGCCTGGCCTACATCGGTGCGCAGCTGGACCAGCGCACGCTGCTGCGGGGTGAAGGTTTCCGCCACGCGCTGCAAAAGGCCGGTTTGTATGATCCGGCCCTGGAAGTGCTGACGCCACGCCCCTCCTCCGTCGGCTTGGGGGGCGAGCTGTTTTTGCAATTGATGGCCAGTCATCCGCAGGTCGACGCGATCTTCTTCGGCAACGACGACCTGGCCCACGGCGCACTGCTCGAAGCCCTGCGCTGCGGCATCAAGATCCCCGAACAAGTGGCTATCCTCGGCTTCAACGATCTGCCAGCCTCGGCCCACATGGTCCCGCGCCTGAGCAGCATCAGCACTCCGAGAGAAGCCATTGGCCGTCGCTCGGCGGAGTTGATGCTGACCTTATTAGCGGGCAATTCGGTGGCCAAACCGGTGCAGGACATGGGGTTTGAGTTGAAGGTGCGCGAGAGCACCTGATACACGATTGTCCGTTGCTCGTGCTAGATTCCCGGCACCTGGAACAGCAAACGGAGAAGCTCAATGGGACATACGCTGAAGATTTTGGGTAAGGCCTCGTCAATCAACGTCAGAAAAGTCCTGTGGGCGTGCGACGAGCTGGGTGTTTCCTACGAACGGGAGGACTGGGGCAGCGGTTTTGCATCGACCCGGAGTCCGGAATTTCTCCAGCTCAACCCCAACGCACAGGTGCCGGTACTCATCGACGAAGCCGGCGTGCTGTGGGAATCCAATACCATCTGTCGCTATCTGGCCGGCAAATACCAAAACACCGACCTGTTGCCCATCGAGCCGGCGGCGCGCGCTCGCGTGGAGCAGTGGATGGACTGGCAAGCCACCGAACTCAATCCGTCCTGGGGCTACGCCTTTTTTGCGCTGGTCCGGCAATTGCCGGACTTTCAGGACGCACAGCGGATCGCGGATGGCGTTCGCGGCTGGAACGCGAAAATGGGCATCCTCGAACAGCAACTCGCGGCGACCGGCGCGTATGTCGCCGGCCCACGCTTCACCCTGGCCGATATCCTTATCGGCTTGTCGATCAACCGCTGGCGGATGACCCCGATGGAGCGCCCGGACTATCCCGCCGTCGACGCCTATTGCCAACGACTGGCGCTGCGGCCGGGGTTCATGGCACACGGCTGTAATGGCGTGCCTTGATTGCACCTGAACGATTTACCCGGTAATGCCAATCAATTAAGTGAGGCACAGAACCTGTGGGAGCGGGCTTGCTCGCGGAGGCGGTGTATCAGGCGACATCAATGTTGATTGACGTGGCCCCTTCGCGAGCAAGCCCGCTCCCACATAGATCGCACTTGACTGACCGGTACTCCCCCATGACTAGTCAGGTGATAGCGGATGTTCCGCAAGCATCCCCAACAGCGCCAGCACCGCTGCCGAAGGTGCTTTGTCGGGCGCGACCACCAAGGCAAACTCGCGATCGATGCGCGGTGTCACCGGCACTATCCGCAGGCCTTGGCGATTAGCCGGCAGGGTCATTTCCGGTACCAGGGTCACGCCGATGTTTTCCCGCACCAGGGTGAACGCACTGCTCCACTCACGCACCTCGGCCCGCACATCCAGCAGATGCAACCCGGCATCGGCAGCCAGGCTGCGGGCATTGGTCGAACACCCGCCCGTGGCCAGCACGAACGGTTGCTCCGCCAGCTCCGCCAGCGAGAGGCCCTCTTCATTCGAGCGGCGCGCCAAGGGATGGCCACCGGGCAGAACCGCCATCCAGGCATCACGCCCCAAGCGACCGGCATTGCGCGCTGGCGCCGGGTTCAACACTACGCCGACATCCACCAGCCCGGCACCGAGCAACGTTTCCACTTCATCGTCGCTGACCTCCAGCGCCACCACATGTATACCGGGGTAAAGCCGATTGAACTGGCGCAACAGCGGCGGCAGGAAGGTCGCCAGCACCATAGGGAAACTGGCCAGACGAATCGTCCCGCGCTGGATGCCTTTAGCGGCCTCGACGGTGCTGCGAATGTTTTCCAGGGCGCCAAGCATGGTTCGCGCCTGTTCGATCACAGGCAAGCCGATGGCGGTCGGCAAGGTCTGGCGGTTTTCCCGGCTGAACAGCTGAACACCCAGGTTTTCTTCGATCAGTGCCAGCGCCTGACTGGCACCGGACTGGGTCATGCCAACCCGCTCGGCGGCCCGGGTAATGTTGCCGGTATCGGCCACCGCCACCACCATTCGCCAGTGCATCAGGTTCATCATGGCAGTAGCTTTCCTAATGGCAGTTTTCTGAAAGATTAATTTTACCGAGTGTGCCGCGCACTATGACACTGGCGCAAATCCGCAACCAGAGCCCTGCCCATGAAGTTGTATTACGCCCCACAAGCCTGTTCATTGGCGCCGCACATTGTGCTGCGCGAACTGGAGCTGCCGTTCGAGTTGGTCCGCGTCGACAACAGCACCAAGAAAACCGTCACCGGTGATGACTTCCTCGCCATTAACCCCAAAGGCTACGTCGCGGCGTTGCAACTGGATAACGGTGATGTGCTGACCGAAGGCCCGGCGATCTTGCAATACCTGGCGGATCTGCGGCCCGAGGCGAACTTGGCACCGGCGAATGGAACGTTCGAGCGGGTGCGTTTGCAGGAATGGCTGAATTTCGTTTCGACCGAGATTCATGGCGGGCTGGGTTGGCTGTTCAATTCACAGTTTCCGGATGAGGTAAAAGTGCTCATCAAAGAGAAGCTGTTCAAGCGTTTTGCCGTGCTGTGCCAGACGCTGGAGGGGCAGGATTATTTGATGGCCAACGGATTCAGCATTGTCGATGTGTATCTGTTTACGGTGTTGCGCTGGACGCAGCTGTTTGGCATCGACTTGAATCAGTGGCCGGCGTTGGCGCGGTTTCAGGCCAGGGTTGATTCGCGGCCAAGCGTGAAAGCGGCGTTGGCTGCGGAATTGGTGTAAGGCTTGAGATCATTCGCGAGCAAGCCCGCTCCCACAGGATTCATTGGCAATCAATGAAACGGATGCCGCGGGCTGTCAGGCGTTGGCGCAAAGTTGCGATTTCTTCACGGTGGGCAGCATCGAAGTAATGGGGCATGGCTTTGCTCAGAACAGGAACCAGTCCCCCTCTGTGCAATGGCGCAGGGATTTCTTGCAGATTGTTTGGTTATTTCGATAGACGTAAAAAACAGGAGCCCGAGAACTCGGGCTCCGTTGACGCGGGATCAGTGGCCGAACACACCCACCTTCTTGGCCTTCTTGTCCGCACGTTTCTCAATGGCGGTTTTCGCCGGTTTCTTTTTCGCCGCTTTCTTTGAATCCATGCCTTTGGCCATGATACGTACTCCACTCATACGGGATGTGAGATCAGGTATACACCTATCCCCGCGCTGGCGTTCTTTTATAATAGCCCGCTTTGCGTACCGACAGTCCGAGCCCATGCCCAACACCCAGTACACCTTGCTCGACGAGCCGTTATGGCCGTTGATGAACAAGTTTTACCGCGCCCACCAATCGTCGATGAAAGCGGTCCGCGACGCACGGCTATGGGTCGCAAAACGCGAAGAGATCATTGCCGCGTTATGTTTGCGGCCGGTGGCCGGTGGGCATTGGCTGACCGGGTTGTTCGTCGATCCGGGCTGTCGCGAGCAAGGGATCGCCGCGGCGTTGATCGCACACGCCGTCAAGCACCTCGAAGAGCCAGTGTGGTTGTTCTGCCATCCGGATTTGCGTGATTTTTATGAGCGTCGAGGTTTTACTTTCGACCCGCCCCTGCCCTACGCCATGGCTGAACGGTTGAGCCGTTATGCGCGCAGCAAACCGATGATTGCGATGGGTTTGGAACCGAAGCACTAGAGACCTGTGAAGATTAAATGTGGGAGCGAGCCTGCTCGCGATAGCGGTGTGACAGTCACCATCAATATTGACTGTCAGGGCCTCATCGCGAGCAGGCTCGCTCCCACATTGGTTTTGCGGTGGATTCGAAGGACGGGGTCAGTCGTCCGCCGCTGGGTCCAGGTCCGGAAACATCACCTCGGTAAACCCGAACTTGCTGAAATCACTGATGCGCGACGGGTATAACCGGCCGATCAGGTGATCGCATTCATGCTGCACCACCCGCGCATGGAACCCCGAGGCAATGCGCACGATTGGCTCGCCCTTGGGATCGAAGCCTTCATAACGAATCTGCTGATAACGATCCACCGCGCCGCGCAGGCCCGGCACCGACAGGCACCCTTCGAATCCCTCTTCGAGGGTCGGGCTCAAGGGCGTGATCAGTGGATTGATCAGAATCGTCTGCGGTACCGCTTCGGCGTCCGGATAGCGCTCGCTGTGCTCGAAACCGAAGATCACCAGTTGCAGGTCGACACCGATCTGCGGCGCGGCCAGGCCGACTCCGCCGACACTTTCCATGGTCTGGAACATGTCGTCGATCAGGTGCCACAACTCGGGGCTGTCGAACATTTGCGCCGGCACCGGCGGGGCAATGCGCAGCAGGCGTTCATCACCCATTTTCAGAATTTCACGGATCATTTGATGACTTCGTCGGTGGTCGGCTTGAGCGAGTGATCCCGTCCCAGTCCCGAAACGTGGTGTTTGGGTTCTTCGGGCACTATTTCGCCAGGCTTCTTGCCTTCGGACGACATGTGCTCGATCACCGCGTTCATTTCCGCGCCGAGCAACAGCACCGCGGCGGAAATATAGAAGTACAGCAGCAACACGATGATCGCGCCGATACTGCCATACATGGCGTTGTAGTTGGCAAAGGTTTTGACGTAAAGACCGAAGCCCAGCGAGGCGACGATCCACACCACCACGGCCAGCACCGAACCCGGGGTGATGAAGCGAAACTCTTGTTTGACGTCGGGCATGACGTAGTAAATCAGTGCCACGGCCATCATCAACAGAATCACGATCACCGGCCAGCGCACAATGGTCCAGACGGTCACGATGAAATCTTCGAGGCCCACTTGCGAAGCGATCCAGGCCATCACCTGCGGCCCGAGCACCATCAGCGCAGCGGCGGCCAGCAGCATGCCGGCGATGCCGATGGTGTAGAAAATCGACAGTGGAAAACGCTTCCAGACCGGGCGACCTTCGACCACGTCGTACGCGGCGTTCATCGCGCTCATCATCAGCCGCACACCGGCGGACGCAGTCCACAGGGCGATCACGATACCCACCGAGAGCAAACCGCCCTTGGATTGCTGGAGCTGGTCGATCACCGGGTTCACCTGCTCCAGCGCCTGGGGCGGCAGGACCAGTTCCGATTGCAGGCGCAGCCAGGAGAAGAAGTCCGGCAAATGCAGAAAACCGATCAGGGCGATCAGGAACAGGATGAAAGGGAACAGCGAGAACAGCATTTGATAGGCCAGCGCCGAGGCATAGGTCGACATCTCGTCGGCGACGAACTCGGTGACCGTGCGCATCATCACGCGATGCAAGGGCAAACCTTTCATGGTCGGAAAAAACATTAGCGTCTCCTTTCGCCGCAAAAAGGTTGAAGTCATGGCGACTCAGGGGCCGTTTTCTACAACAAAGTAGCCTACTTGGCGACTTTGAAACAATTTCATTGCTCAAGTTCAAGCTGACACAAAAACGGCCATCCGCGGATGGCCGTTTCTGTTACTCGTCAAAGGTCGGATTATGCCTTGTCGATGCCTTTTTTGAGAGTATCCTTGGCTTTGCCGATCGCTTGCTGGGCTTCGCCTTTCTTTTCCTGCACGACGCCTTCGGCGCGCAGCCTGTCGTTACCGGTGGCCTTGCCAACGCCTTGCTTGACGTTGCCGGCCGCTTCGTTTGCCATGCCTTTAACTTTATCGCCAGTGCTGCTCATGGTATTTCTCCTGTGAACATTTCAACGGGGAAAGTCGTTACATAAGGGTGGACCGAAAGCCTTTGCGCGGAGTTTCATTTATTTCCCAACAGAACATTTCATCGCTCCAGGCAGGTTAGGCTTTATGTTTGCAGGCTTTGCCCCGAGAATGCGCAACGTATTCAGGCCATGGCGCTGAAGATCCAATCCCGTAGGAACGTTATGAAACTCGATAAAAAGCAGGCCATTGCCCGCAGAAACCAGGAACTTGGCGGTGCTGTGCTTGGCGTCAACAACTGCCATTTCACCGAATTGAACCGTAACCGCAACATTTTCTGGTTTGATATCCCGGTCGCGCGGCTGGCCGTTGGTCAGTACGAATGGATTCACTTGCTGATGCACACCCCGGATACCGACGAACTGCTGCACCTGAAAGTGCCGACGGTGTTCCTGCGCGAGAAGCTCGAAGGCCTGGTGGTGCGCAACCAGGGCAAACGCAAAGCGGCCCTGAGCCTGGAACTGAGTGCCGACAAGGACTCGTACCTGCAAGACATGCGCCCGGCGGGCACCAACGTCAATTTCGCGCAGTTCCGTCAGTAACCCAAAAGCATCGCGAGCAGGCTCGCTCCCACATTTAACCGAGTTCCTTCAGAAAGAATGCGATCACATGTGGGAGCGAGCCTGCTCGCGAAGGCGGCCTGACAGGCGCTGAAAATGCCCTGGCCAGAAACAAGAAGCCCCGCATCTGCGGGGCTTTTGTTTGACTAGGCGCCTACTTTCTTCACGCCCAGTTTCTTCAGCTCTTCGTCGCGCAGTTCTCGGCGCAGGATCTTGCCGACATTGGTGGTCGGCAGTGCGTCGCGGAACTCCACGGCTTTAGGCACCTTGTAGCCGGTGACATTGGCGCGCATGTGCTCCATCACCTGTTCCTTGGTCAGGGTCACGCCCGGTTTGGCGACGATGAAGATCTTGATCGCCTCCCCCGACTTCTCGTCCGGCACGCCGATGGCCGCGCATTGCAACACGCCCGGCAGGGTCGCCAGCACGTCTTCCAGCTCATTGGGATACACGTTGAAACCGGAGACCAGGATCATGTCTTTCTTGCGATCGACAATGCGCATGTAACCGTCCGGCTGGATCAGTGCGATGTCACCGGTCTTCAACCAGCCTTCGCTGTCGAGTATTTCATCGGTGGCTTCCTGACGCTGCCAGTAGCCCTTCATCACTTGCGGACCTTTCACACACAATTCACCGATGGCGCCCAACGGCTGTTCAACGCCTGCATCGTCGATGACTTTGCACAGAGTCGACGGCACCGGAATACCGATGGTGCCGATCTGAATGTTCTGGCTCGGGTTCACCGTGGCCACCGGGCTGGTTTCGGTCATGCCGTAACCTTCGCAGATCGGGCAACCGGTGACCGCTTTCCAGCGTTCGGCCGCGGCCAGTTGCAAGGCCATGCCGCCGGACAGGGTGATTTTCAGGCTCGAGAAGTCCAGCTTGCGGAACGCTTCGTTGTTGCACAACGCGACGAACAGCGTGTTCAGGCCGACGAAACCGCTGAACTTCCACTTCGACAGTTCCTTGACCATCGCCGTCAGGTCGCGCGGGTTGCTGATCAGGATGTTGTGGTTGCCGATCAGCATCATCGACATGCAATGAAAGGTGAAGGCATAGATGTGGTACAGCGGCAGCGGCGTGATCAGGATCTCGCAACCTTCATTGAGGTTGGAGCCCATCAGCGCCTTGCACTGCAGCATGTTCGCCACCAGGTTGCGGTGGGTCAGCATCGCGCCCTTGGCCACGCCGGTGGTGCCCCCGGTGTATTGCAGCACGGCAACGTCGCTGCTGGCCGGGTTGGCTTCAGCCACTGGCTGGCCATGGCCCTTGCGCAGCACGTCGTTGAATTTGATGGCCTTGGGCAAGTGATACGCCGGAACCATCTTCTTCACATACTTGATGACGCTATTGACCAGCAGACGCTTGAGCGGCGGCAAGAGGTCGGCCACTTCAGTGACGATCACATGCTTGACGCCAGTCTTCGGCACGACGGACTGTGCCAGGTGCGCCATATTGGCCAGACAGACCAGGGCTTTGGCACCGGAGTCGTTGAATTGGTGTTCCATTTCCCGCGCGGTGTACAGCGGGTTGGTGTTGACCACGATCAGCCCGGCGCGGATAGCACCGAAGACGGCGACCGGGTATTGCAATACGTTGGGCAGTTGCACGGCGATTCGATCGCCGGGTTGCAAATCGGTATGCTGTTGCAGGTAAGCAGCAAAGGCACCGGACAATTCGTACAGTTCACCGTAGGTGATTGTCTTGCCCAGGTTGCTGAATGCCGGTTTGTCAGCGAAGCGTTGGCAGGATTGCTTCAACACTGCCTGAATATTCGGATACTCGTCTGGATTGATCTCGGCAGCAATTCCAGCTGGGTACTTATCCTTCCAAAAGTCTTCGATCATGGAAGCCCACTCCTCAGCAACGCGAATTCTTCACCGCATTTGATGCGATTATTATTGGTGTGTGTTTTTAGTGAGTCTGGCTTTTAACATAGGCCGAGAAGTCACAAAGCGCGCCGAGAGTAGCAGCTTTGCCAAGGGCCGACTAGAGCCTAAAACGCCCCCCACAGTCACCTTAATGACTCAAGACAAACAAGCAGTCATTTTAGAGCAAAAACCCTACACAGCCTTAAAAGCCTCGTAATACGGGCCTTCAAAGCAAAAGATCGCAACCTTCGGCAGCGCCTACAGAGGAATGCGATCCCCGCAGGAGCTGCCGAAGGCTGCGATCTTTTGGCGCCGCCTCGGTCTACGACCGTTTACGCGATATCCCGCAACTCCCGCCGCAGAATCTTGCCCACCGGCGTCATCGGCAACGACTCACGCAACACGATGTGCTTGGGCACTTTGTACGCCGTGAAGTTTTCCTTGCAG
This sequence comes from Pseudomonas sp. EL_65y_Pfl2_R96, assembly GCF_963970905.1. NCBI lineage: Bacteria > Pseudomonadati > Pseudomonadota > Gammaproteobacteria > Pseudomonadales > Pseudomonadaceae > Pseudomonas > Pseudomonas sp. EL_65y_Pfl2_R96. The sequence continues at coordinate 89,097 of NZ_CAXAQH010000020.1, forward strand.
TACGCCTTCAACTCCTCAAGGCTCACCCCGGCTTCACGGGCCACCACAAACAACTTCACCGCCTCCCCCGACCGCTCGTCCGGCACGCCGATCACCGCGCAGCTGGCGACTTTCGGGTGGGCCATCACCACGTCTTCGATCTCGTTCGGGTACACGTTGAAGCCCGAGACGATGATCATGTCTTTCTTGCGATCGACGATGCGCACGAATCCGTCCGGGTCGATCACCCCAATGTCGCCCGACTTGAACCAGCCGTCGGCATCCAGCACTTCGGCGGTGGCTTCGGGTTTCTGCCAGTAGCCCTTCATGATCTGCGGGCCCTTGATACACAGTTCGCCGCGCTCGCCCAGCGGCTGCTCGACGCCTTCATCGTTGATGACCTTGAGCGTGGTGCCCGGCACTGGCAGGCCGACCGTGCCGATGCGCGATCTGTCGCCGTAAGGGTTGGTGCAGGCCACTGGCGAGGTCTCGGTCAGGCCGTAACCTTCAGTGATGCGGCAACCGGTTAGCTGTTCCCAACGCTCGGCGGTGGCCTTGACCAATGCCGTGCCGCCGGAGTTGGTGACTTTGAGACTGGAGCAATCCAGCGTCTTGAAGTCGGGATGGTCCATCAGTGCGACGAACAGCGTGTTGAGCCCCAGCAGCGCCGAGAACCGCCAGTTCTTCAGTTCCTTGATAAAGCCCTTGATGTCCCGTGGATTGGTGATCAGCACGTTGTGGTTGCCAGTCACCATCATGCACATGCAGTTCGCCGTGAATGCATAGATGTGGTACAGCGGCAGCGGCGCGATCATCACTTCCTGGCCTTCGCGCAACAGCGGCTGACCGTCGGCACCCAGCTGACTGAGGCATGCCCGCGCCTGCTGCATGTTCGCCACCAGGTTGCCGTGGGTCAGCATCGCGCCTTTGGCCAGCCCGGTGGTGCCGCCGGTGTATTGCAGCACGGCGATGTCGTCGAGGCCGATGCTCAGCGGTTTGATCCCCAGACCCCGGCCCAGGCGTAGCGCGCTCTTGAAGGAGATGGCCTGCGGCAAGGAATAGTCCGGGACCATTTTCTTGACCTTGGCGACCACGGTATTGACCAGCCAGCCCTTGGCGGTGGGCATCAGGTCGCCCATTTTCGCTTCGATCAGGTACTGGATGTCGGTGTCGGGCAGCACTTCCTGGACCTTCTGTCCGAACACATTCAGGTAAACCAGCGCCCGGGCACCGGAGTCCTTGAACTGATGTCGCATCTCACGCGTGATGTACAGCGGGTTGGTGTTGACCACGATCAGCCCGGCGCGCAAGGCGCCGAACACGGCAATCGGATAATGCAACACGTTGGGCATCTGCACCGCGATGCGATCCCCCGGCGCGAGGTCGGTGTGGGCTTGCAGGTAACCGGCAAACGCTGCGCTGTAGCGTTCCAATTCGGCGTAGGTCAAGGTCACGCCCATGTTGCTGAATGCCGGGCGGTCAGCAAATTTCTTGCAGGAACGCTCGAACACCTCGATTACCGACTTATAGGCCCCAAGGTCGATATCCAGGGGCACGCCGGCCGGGCGTTTGTCATTCCAGAAATCAGGTTGCATTGTTCTTGTCCTCTTTACCTGAATCTATCCGGGGCCGCTTTTCCGTCACTGCTGAAAAACGGAGCTTCCCGGACACTAGCAGCTATGGTGAATCAGGCAAATATGCGCACAGTCGTCATTGATCCCGTGAATCTTGCTGCCCCGGCGTGGCCTGATCAGACGGTAGGCGACGGATGCGCTATACAATGCAACGAGGCTGTTTCCCACCCTGCAACCCCATGCAGCCCAATGCAAAGGAATCGCCATGATCCACGACACTTTCTGGCTGACCGCGAGTGACCACAGCCGCCTCTTCGTCAACCAGTGGCTGCCGGCTGCACCGTTGAAGGCCGTGATCCTGCTGGCCCACGGCATGGCGGAACACAGCGGTCGCTACGCTCGTCTGGCAGAAAAGTTCTGCGAACAGGACTACGGCGTTTACGCACCGGACTTGCGTGGACATGGCAAAACCGCCGAAAACGGCACTCTGGGGCATTTCGACGACGACGATGGCTGGTGCAAAGTGGTCGGCGACCTGGCCAGCCTTAACCAACACATCGGCCAACAGCATCCCGGCATTCCGATCGTACTGTTGGGCCACAGCATGGGCAGCTACATCGCCCAGGCTTACTTGCTGCACCACAGCGCCAGCCTGCACGGGGCCATTCTCAGCGGTTCGAACTTCCAGCCCGTGGCGCTCTATCGTGCAGCGCGGCAGATTGCTCGCCTCGAACGCCTGCGTCAGGGCCCCAAGGGTCGCAGTGCGCTGATCGAATGGCTGTCGTTCGGTTCGTTCAACAAGAAGTTCAAACCGGCGCGCACCTCGTTCGACTGGCTGAGCCGCGACCCGGCGGAAGTCGACAAGTACGCCAGCGACCCGCTCTGCGGCTTTCGCTGCACCAATCAACTGTGGATCGATTTGCTCGGCGGCTTGCAGCAAATCAGCAAAGCGTCCAATCTCGCCCAGATCGATCCGGGCCTGCCGCTGCTGGTGATCGGTGGCGAATGTGATCCGGTGAGCGAAGGCAAACGTCTGATAGATCTGGCCCACGCCCTGCGCGACGCTGGCTGCCAGAGCCTGCAGCTGACTATTTACCCGCAGGCCCGGCATGAACTGTTCAACGAGAGCAACCGCGACGAAGTGACTGCCGATGTGCTGAACTGGATCGCCCAAGCCTTGAGCAACCGCCGGCCCCCCAGAGCCGAATAGTTTTTTTGTGGATTTATTTAATTCGTCACAGGAATCGAGACAGATGACCCAGGTTACCAACACCCCTTACGAAGCCCTCGAAGTCGGCCAGACCGCCAGCTACAGCAAAACCGTCGAAGAGCGCGACATTCAGTTGTTCGCCGCGATGTCCGGTGACCATAACCCGGTGCACCTGGACGCCGAATTCGCCGCTGCCTCCATGTTCAAGGAGCGTATCGCCCACGGCATGTTCAGCGGCGCGTTGATCAGCGCGGCGGTGGCTTGCGAGTTGCCTGGGCCAGGGACTATTTATATCGGTCAGCAGATGAGCTTCCAGAAACCGGTAAAGATTGGCGACACGCTGACCGTACGCCTGGAGATCCTCGAGAAACTGCCGAAGTTTCGTGTGCGTATCGCCACTCGGGTGTTCAACCAGCGCGATGAGTTGGTGGTGGATGGCGAGGCGGAGATTCTGGCGCCGCGCAAGCAACAGACCGTGACGTTGCCGACGTTGCCGGCGATCAGCATCGGCTGATTCATCGCTCCCTTGTGATGAGAGGCCTTGCCTGTGGCGAGGGAGCTTGCTCCCGTTCGGCTGCGCAGCAGTCGTAAACCTGTCACCGCGCTTGATCAGATCCAACGCGGTGTTTGATTTAGGGGGCGCTGCGCCCCCCAACGGGAGCAAGCTCCCTCGCCACAGGTCGAACTTACGAGCGTGCGCGAGCCTGGTTGCGCAGGGCTTTCACCTGATCGTGGTTGCGTTGCACGCCGTGGTACTGGCGTTCAACGATGTCACGAATGCCCACCAGGTTGTCCTTGTTGATTTTCTCCAGCGCTTTTTTGTAAGCCTTCAGCGCATGGTCTTCACCGCGTTCGGCTTCGTTCAGCACTGCTTCTTCATCCTTGCCGGTGAACATCGCCTTCACGTCGACCCAGCGACGGTGCAGATCGCCACTGACACTGGTGGAGGTTTCCGGATCACCGCCCAGGGAACGCACCATAGCCTGTAACTCGGCAGCGGCAGTGGCGCAGTCGCTGGAGCGCTGAACGAACAGGGTTTTGAGTTCTGGATGCTTGATGTCTTCAGCGCAAGTCTTGAACCCTTCCTGACCGTCTTTGCTGGTTTCAATCAGGTCGTTGAGTACAGAGATCGCTTCTTTGTTGATGTCGGTCATTTTTCAATTCCTTACGGTTGATGAAAGATGCAATAAGGTGTTGCACCCGCCATGCCAGCTTTGAATTGATTATTTTTTATTTATATTTCAATAAGTTAGTTTTCAAGGCGAAATCTGTATCCGCTTCTTTTGCATGATCTGTCATTTGGCCTGCATGCAGAATGCCTGTATTTTCCAGACTGTTTGAATCAAGACGACTGATGATGAATCCCGAAAAGCTCGAACTGTTGATTACCCGTGAAATGCCCTTCGGCAAATACAAGGGCCGCATCATCGCTGACCTGCCCGGCCAGTACCTGAACTGGTTCGCCCGCGAAGGTTTCCCTCACGGTGAACTGGGCGGTTTGCTGGCCTTGATGCAGGAAATCGACCACAACGGCTTGTCGGAGCTGCTCGAACCGCTGCGTGTCAAACACGGCAAACCCGCCCCTCGTCACTGACCCGTTCTACCTCACCAAGTAGCCCATGCCCGATAACACCCGCCGTGCCCGTGATGAAGTCTTTTGGCAGACCTTTGCCGATCGCTACGCTGTCGAACCCGGCCCCCTGAACCTGGAGAACGGTTACTTCGGGCGCATGTCACGCACTGTGGTCGAGGAGTATCAGCGCAACATCGAACTCATCAACCGCGGCAACTCGGTGCATGTGCGCCAGCGCTTCGAACAGGGCGAAAGCGTCGAGATTCGCACGCAGCTGGACCCCGGATGACCCACGCCTGTATTGCGGCATCACCTCGATGCGCTTTACCCGGCATGCCGACCAACAGGCGATGGTCGAGCGCCTGCTCAACGACTACAACCTGTTTACCGTGGCGCGCAGCGGCGCGGCGAGTGGCCCGTGCATTCGCATTACACCGGGGCTCACCACCACAGCAGCCGACATGGATGTGCTGGCCCGGGCGCTGAGCGAATTGCGCTGACGTCACACGGTGTACTTGTCGAAGTCCTCGGGTTTGATCTGCGATGACAGCGCAAACGTGTCGACACCGATGGTGATGTGCCCGAAAAAGCCATCCTCATTCGAGTCTCGACCGATGGTGTGAATGTTCAGGGTCGAGGCTTCGCCGCCATGGTGTTTATAGTGAAAATCTTCATCGTTGCTCAGCGGTGATACCACGCGGCCGCTGTACTCTCTGGCATTGAGGACCGACCTCGACACCACCTCGGGAAAGTACAGCTGGCCGACCCAGGCGACATGCCGCTCTTCCAGATAGTTGTTGCCGGCAGTGATTCGTACCGCGACGTGAATGTGCAGAGCGCGGCTGGCATAGAACCCCGGATAAATCGTGGTAAACCTCACGATGCCCTTTCTGTCCGAGAATTGCCCACCGCGCAGATAGGTATCGTCGTCGGTGCGCGGGATCGACCCGATATCACCCACATCGACTTCCTTATCCGGGTTGACCTTGCTCCAGCCCGAATACGCCCCGCGTGCGTTGCAATGCCAGATATCGACCACGGCCCCCGTGACCGGTTGACCGGTCATGGCATCGACGATCGTCAGCCGCAACACCAAGGGAATGCCATCCATGCCTTCGCTGATGTTTCGTCTGATCAGTTTTGGATTTCGAAAATACGGACCGGCGACCTGTTCGGGCGACAGTTGATAAACCGGTGAAGGGGATGAAATCGCAGTGTTGTCGTCCATGACGTTCTCTTTCCATAAGATGAACGCAGGTTAACGCTGGACGTGCGGCGAGATGCGGTAACTATGTATCGCATGATGTCCTGTGGAAGCGGCGGTGCGGCGATCCGACTTGCTCGCGAAAGCGGTCTGACAGTCAACATCTGCATTGAATGTGACGGCCCCTTCGCGAGCAAGCCCACTCCCACAGGGGTTTTATTTCAGGCAAAAAAAAACGGTGCACCGACCAAGCGCACCGTAAAGCCGTAGAACACACAACGAAGTGTTTGGTAAATCCGTTCAATCAGTCCAGCAGAGCCAACGCCTCGGCGGTGCACTCCTGGATGCGGGCCCAGTCGCCGTTCTTGATCCACTCGGGGTCAAGCATCCAGCTACCGCCCACGCACATCACGTTTTTCAACGCCATGTAGCTCTTGATGTTGGCCGGGCTGACGCCGCCGGTCGGGCAGAATTTAACTTCGCCGAACGGGCCGCCCAGGGCCTTGATAGCCGCGACGCCGCCGCTGACTTCCGCCGGGAACAGCTTGAAGCGGCGATAACCCAGGCTATAGCCTTCCATGATGCCGGAGGCATTGCTGATGCCCGGCAACAGCGGGATCGGGCTGTCGACACTGGCTTCGAGCAGATCACGGGTGATGCCCGGCGTCACGATGAACTGCGAACCGGCCGCTTCGGCAGCGACCAACATGCTGCGATCGAGCACGGTGCCGGCGCCGGTCACCAGCTCTGGACGCTGCGCGCGCAAGATCTGGATCGCCTTGAGGCCGAACTGCGAACGCAGGGTCACTTCCAGCGCCGTCAGGCCACCGGCCGCCAGGGCGTCGGCCAACGGCAGCACGTCCTGTTCACGAGCGATGGTGATCACCGGCAGGATCCGCGCCCTGGCGCAGAGGCTGTCGATCAGGGCAACTTTGTCCGCCATGGAAACGGTCGGGGATGTGTTTGTCATAGCGGCTGATCCTTGGTTCATGGGCACCAGTAAATCTCTAACGTAGGTTGCAGAAACGCCCGAATCGGCATGGCGGCGACATCGTCACCGGCCAGTGCGGCACTCAGGGTGGTCAGTTTGGACTGACCGGAAATCGATAGAACGGTGTGCTTGGCCGAAGCCAGCAGCGCACGACTCATGGTCAGGCGCTGATGCGGCACGGTCGGCGCCAGCATCGGCCAGCAGCGACGGCTGCCGTCGATTTTCAAGGCGTCGGCCAGGTTCGGGCTGTTGGGGAACAGCGACGCGGTGTGACCGTCATCGCCCATGCCCAGCACCAGCACGTCGATCGGCGGCAATTCGGCGAGCAAGCGATCAGCCTGCTCGGCGGCCTGCTCCAGGTTGGCGGTGGCACTGTAGAGGCTCAGGAACTGGGCCTTGGCCGCCGGGCCTTGCAACAGGTAACGCTTGAGCAGGCCGGCATTGCTGTCGGCATGCTCTACCGGCACCCAGCGCTCGTCAGCCAGGCTGACCACCACCTTCGACCAGTCCAGCGCCTGCTTGGCCAGATGCTGGAAAAACGCCACCGGGCTGCGTCCACCGGACACCACCAGCGTCGCGGCGCCTTGTGCGGCAATCGCGTCGCTCAGTTGTCTGGCTACCGTCAATGCCAGGCCTTCGGCCAACAGCACCGGGCTTTTGAACTCATGGGCGCTGACGCCCTGAGGCAGCTTCAATTCAGATATCGCCATACCACGACCTCCCGTCCCGCGTGATCAGTGCAATGGAGCTCATCGGCCCCCAGGACCCGGCCGCGTACGGCTTGGGCGCATCACCGGATTTTTTCCACCCGGCGATCAACTGGTCACACCACTTCCACGCGGCTTCGATTTCATCTTTACGGACAAACAGGTTCTGATTGCCACGCATCACTTCCAGCAACAACCGCTCGTAGGCATCGGGAATCCGCGCGCTACGCCAGGTGTCGGAAAAATTCAGCTGCAACGGACCGCTGCGCAGCTGCATGCCCTTGTCCAGGCCTTGTTCTTTGGTCATCACGCGCAAGGAAATGCCTTCATCCGGTTGCAGGCGGATGATCAGCTTGTTGCTGATCTGCAAGCGCTGTTCGGGAGCGAAGATGTAGTGCGACGGCTCCTTGAAGTGGATGACGATCTGCGACAGCTTCTGCGGCATGCGTTTGCCGGTGCGCAGGTAAAACGGCACGCCGGCCCAGCGCCAGTTGCGAATGTCGGCACGCAGGGCGACGAAGGTCTCGGTGTCGCTCTGGGTGTTGGAATTAGGCTCCTCCAGATACCCCGGCACCGATTTGCCTTCGCTGTGGCCGGCGATGTACTGGCCGCGCACCACCTGAGTGGTCAGGCCTTCCGGGCTGATCGGCGCCAGCGCCTTGAGCACTTTGACTTTCTCGTCGCGGATGCTGTCGGCGGACAGGTCGGCCGGCGGGTCCATGGCGATCAGGCAGAGCAGTTGCAGCAGGTGATTCTGGATCATGTCCCGCAGCTGGCCGGCCTTGTCGAAGTAACCCCAGCGGCCTTCGATACCGACCTGCTCGGCCACGGTGATTTCCACGTGGGAGATGTAATTCTGGTTCCACTGGGTTTCGAACAGGCTGTTGGCGAAACGCAGGGCGATCAGGTTTTGTACGGTCTCTTTACCCAGGTAGTGGTCGATGCGGTAGGTGCGGTTCTCCGGGAAGAACTGCGCCACGGCGTCGTTGACCTTGCGCGAGGACTCCAGGTCCGAGCCGATGGGCTTTTCCAGCACCACGCGGGTGTTTTCGGTCAGGCCGACCTTCGACAGGTTCTCGCAAATGGCGCCGTAAACCGCCGCCGGCGTGGCGAAGTAGGCAATCATCCGCTGGGCGCTGCCGGCCTGCTCGGCCAGGGCGACGTAATCGTCAGCCTTGAGGAAGTCGACGTGCAAGTAGCTCAAACGGGCCAGGAAGCGCTCGAGTACAGCTTCATCCAGCTCTTTGGCGCCTACGTAGCGGCGCAGCTCGGTGGCAATGAATGCCAGATGCTGTTGCTCGCTGCCGGGTTCACGGGCCAGCGCGATAATGCGCGTATCCTCATGAAGCAGGCCGGCGCCATCGAGTTGATAAAGGGCAGGAAACAGCTTGCGCAGGGCGAGATCGCCGAGAGCGCCGAACAAGGCAAAGGTGCACGGTTCAACCGTAATCGAAGGCATGATGTTTGTTCTTTTATCAAGTTAAGCTACAAATACCTTTTTTCAAGGCATCACTCAAGGGAAAATGTAGTAATAACCACAACATTTTCGCAAAATATAGATTCCGAGTGGTGGTCGGTCGGAGCCATCAGTAGGATAGGCCACCGTTACAGGCCGTATCAAAGGCCCAATTTGCATAGCCGAGCGCTTGTTTGCGCAGGTGAATCTAGGAACCCCATATGGACCGCGTGCGAAATTTACTGGAACAGATCCAGAATCGCCTTGAAGACCTGAACAAGGCAGAACGCAAAGTCGCCGAAGTGATCCTGCTCAACCCGCAGCAAGCCACCCGGTTCAGCATCGCCGCCCTCGCCCAGGCTTCAAAGGTCAGCGAGCCGACGGTCAACCGTTTCTGCCGCTCGTTCGGTGTCAGCGGCTACCCGGAACTGAAACTGCAACTGGCACAGAGCCTGGCCAGTGGCGCGGCGTATGTCAGCCGTGCGGTGGAAGCCGACGACAATCCGGAAGCCTACACCCAAAAAATCTTTGGCAGCGCCATCGCGTCCCTGGACAGCGCCTGCCAGGCCCTGGACCCGAACCTGATCAGCCGCGCCGTCGACCTGTTGATCCAGGCGCGACAAATCCACTTCTTCGGCCTCGGCGCCTCGGCCCCGGTGGCGCTGGATGCGCAGCACAAGTTCTTCCGCTTCAACCTCGCGGTCACTGCGCATGCCGATGTGCTGATGCAACGCATGATTGCCTCGGTGGCCCACACCGGTGAGTTGTTCGTAATCATTTCCTACACCGGCCGCACCCGCGAACTGGTGGAAGTGGCGCGCATCGCCCGGGAAAACGGCGCTTCGGTACTGGGCCTGACGGCCGAGGGCTCGCCGCTGGCCAAGGCCAGTACCTTGAGCCTGAACATTCCACTGCCGGAAGACACCGACATCTACATGCCGATGACCTCGCGGATCATTCAACTGACCGTGCTCGATGTGCTCGCCACCGGCATGACCCTGCGCCGGGGCGTGGATTTCCAGCCGCATTTACGCAAGATCAAGGAAAGCCTCAATGCCAGTCGGTATCCGATTGGGGATGAGTTTAATTAACCCACCATGATCGTTCCCACGCTCCCGCGTGGGAACGCAGCCCGTGACGCTCCGCGTCACTGGACGCGGAGCGTCCCTTGAGGCATTCCCACGCCGAGCGTGGGAACGATCACCCTCGCCTGCAAACTCAAATGTGCCCGCTCCCCCGGTGCCAGGCACAGGCTGTCGGTGCCGCCGCTGGCCGCTTCCACACAGACGAACTCTAAAACCTCGTTCCAGCTCACCCCCAACAGCGGCCGCGAGCCCGGATGCCAGACCACCGTGTCCGCATGGTCACCGGTGTCGATGCACAATTGCCGCTGCCAGGCGTGGTCCTTGAGCTGTAATTCGCCGTCATGCTGGAACACTCGCTGACACCCGCCATCGACCCGCAACTCACCTTCCTGCTGGCAAACCTGACGATTCAACTGGTCGTAGCCTTGCGCGCCGTCGAGCCCGGACAGCGCTACCTCACCCACGTCGCCAATACGCCAATAGGCGTGCAACGCCTGGCTCAACTGGCACGGCATGTCGTCCTGATGCTCGGTGCTCAGGTGCAAATCCATGCGCTCGCCCAGGTGCGCGTGCAAGTCCACTTGCCAGTCGCATAGCTGTAACTGCCAGTGCAGGTGCACGCCATCGTCATCACTGGTGCTGTCGAGCAGTTTCCAGTCGAGCAGGCGCGCCCAGCCATGGGACGGCCAGGCGTTTTCGCTTGGATGGCGGCCGTACCAAGGCCAGCACACCGGCACGCCGCCGCGAATCGCACCGACATGAGGCCATTTCGCCGCGCACCACAGCCAGGGTTTCTGCCCCTTTGGCTGGAAGTGCAACAACTGCGCGCCCTGACGACTGAACACCGCTTGACACAGCGGATGGTCAATCACCAGCACATCGCGCATCTGATAGCGCTCCCACGCAAACACCGGACGTTCGCGCAAGGATTTGAAGAAGCGTTGTAGCGGATGCTCAAGCATGTGCCACGGTCCTGAAAATCATCTGTCACCCGAGGGTGCGCCACCCCCAAAAAAAAGCGGACAGCCATGGCCGTCCGCAAAAATGCGCACATAGAGAGGAGCTTATCGCAACAGCGTTAGAACACCGACTGAATTTTCAGGCCGGCCACCAGCGCGTTATCAACTTCATCCACACCACCTGGGTGAGTGATGTATTGCAGGTTAGGACGTACCGTCAACCAGTTGGTAACGTGGAAACCGTAGTTGATCTCGTAGTTGTACTCGGTGCTGCGCAGTGGCGCGAACAGCGGATCGTTGTAGTCGGTGACACCATTGGCGGCGTTGACCAACTCGGCGTTTTTCTTCACGTCATCGTTGACATGGATACGAGAGAAACCGATCCCGACGTCGTCTTTTGGACGAGCATCAAACGGGCCCTTGTAAACAAACATCAGCGACTGGTAGTTGTCGACGAAGTTGGTGTCCTTGTCGTGGAAGGTAGCGTTGGCCGCGATGTTCAGACCGCGTGAAGCATCACCGTTGTGGCTGGTGAGTTGTTGCTGCGCCACGAACCAGTAGCCGTGCTTGCTGTTGTGGCTGCGATAGGCGTTGCCGGTGGTCGCTGCATCGTTGCCGTTGTCGTCTTCACGGACATCATTGGCGTCGGCAGTGCTCTTGTAGTAACCGACACGGTATTCGCCCGGCAGGTTGTTGACCTTCGGTGACCAGACCAGTTCAACCGGCAAGACGGTGCCCTTGGTACCACTGCCGCTGAGCTTGAAGCCGTTACCGTGCTCAAGTTGCGACGGGTTCTGGTTGTATGCGCCGATCTGCGCATAGAACTCAGGCGTGATGTTGTACTTCACGCGAAGCGCCGCCTGCATGACCGGCCAGTTGTACCAGATACCGGTCGCCCAGTTACCCGCCTGGGAACCGCAGAACGCCAGGTTCTGGAACTCGCAAGGGAAGGTGTTGAAGTCTTCGCCTTCGCCGAAGTAACCGGCTTTGACGTCCAGTTTACCGTCGAGGAACTGGTGCTGGACCCACAACTGGGTCAGACGGACCATGTGGCCACGGCCGTAGACTTCCTGCGAGGAACTCAAGGTGCCAGCACGCGGGTCGCCGACGCGGTCATTGGAGATGTTCTGACCGTTACGGTTGGTGAACTGGATCTTGGCCTGGGTGTTATCCCAGCCCCACAGCTTTTGCAGGTCCAGCGCCACGCCCAAACCAAACTGGTCGGCGTAACGTGCCGTCTTGTCGTCGTTGTAGCCGCCATGCAGGTTGCCGCCCACTTCACCGACATAGTCGGCCTTGATGTCGATACCTTGCTCGATCAGCTTGGTCCGCTCGCCACCCCAGTCCCCCGTCATCCACTTGGAATCGGCGCTGAACGCGTCAGCCGCGTGCACGCTGCCGGCCAGCATCATCGCCGCAACAGCCGACAATTGGCAGATAAGCTGAGCGTTGTTCTTCTTCTTCATCCCTACATCCTCGTCTTTATTTTTATTAACTGTTTTTATCTAACGCGGTTTACATCGATTGCGACGGATGGCGTGCACCCGCCACATATCCCCCAATGGGAGCGGGGTTGTGTGGGAGCTGGCTTGCCTGCGATGGCATCAACTCGATTCAACGTTGAACCGAGTCGCCTGCATCGCGGGCAAGCCCGCTCCCACATAGTCCCGTTCCCACACTTGATCTTCAGCGGCCTTTGAACTGCGCCACGTTGGCACTGTGGGCCTCGGTCTTTGGCAGGCCCGCTACACCCAGACGCTCACCGGTCTTGGCATCGAACAGCAGCACTTTCGATGGATCGAATTGCAGAGTCAGGGTCTCACCCACGGCCGGCGCGACGTCCGGTGCCAGACGGCAGCAGACCTTGGTGTCGTTGAGGTTGACGAACACCAGGGTGTCGGGACCGGTCGGCTCGGTGACCTGCACTTCGGCGCGAATGGTCGGCAATCCGTTCGGCTCGCCGTTCGCCAGCACGATCTGCTCCGGGCGCATGCCGAGGATCACTTCGCGGTCTTCGAGCCCGGCGTCCTGCATGCCCAACGGCAATTCACAGCGCGCCTGACCGCTGTCGAGCAGCGCTACCAACCGACCTTCCTTGCGCTGCAAACGCAAAGGGATAAAGTTCATCGGCGGCGAACCGATGAAGCTCGCCACGAACAGGTTGGCCGGGTTGTTGTAGATGTCTTTCGGCGTGCCGAACTGCTGAATGATCCCGTCCTTCATCACCGCAACCTTGTCGCCCAGGGTCATGGCTTCGATCTGGTCGTGAGTCACGTAGACCGTGGTGGTTTTCAGGCGCTGGTGCATCAGTTTCATTTCGGTGCGCATCTCGACCCGCAGCTTGGCGTCGAGGTTGGACAGCGGTTCGTCGAACAGGTAAATCTTCGGCCGCCGTGCCAGCGCCCGGCCCATGGCCACGCGTTGTTGCTGACCACCGGAGAGCTGACCCGGCTTGCGATTGAGCAGGTGTTCGATTTGCAGCAGCTTGGCCACGCGAGCGACTTCTTCGTCGATTTCGGCGGTGGGCATTTTGCGAATCTTCAGGCCGAACGCGATGTTGTCGCGCACGCTCATGGTCGGGTACAGCGCGTAGGACTGGAACACCATGGCGATGTCCCGATCTTTCGGGCTCATGCCACTGATGTCGGCGTCGTCCACCAGGATCGCCCCGCCGCTGATGTTTTCAAGTCCGGCGATGCAGTTCATCAAGGTGGATTTGCCACAGCCCGATGGACCGACCAGGATCAGGAATTCACCGTCATCGATCTTCAGTTCGATGTTTTTCAGGGTGTCCGGCAAACCGGCACCGTAGGTCTTGTTGACGTTGCGTAATTCGAGAGTTGCCATGTTCTACCCCTTGACCGCGCCGGACGTCAGCCCACGCAGGAAATACTTGCCAGCGAATATGTAGACCAGCAGTGTCGGCAGCCCGGCGATCATCGCGGCGGCCATATCAACGTTGTATTCCTTGGCCCCGGTGCTGGTGTTGACCAGGTTGTTCAGGGCCACGGTAATCGGCTGGGCATCGCCACTGGCGAAGACCACGCCGAACAGGAAGTCATTCCAGATTTGCGTGAACTGCCAGATCAGGCAGACCATCACGATCGGGATCGACATCGGCAGCAGGATCTTCCAGAAAATCGTGAAGAAGCCCGCGCCATCCAGCCGCGCCGCCTTGACCAGCGCATCCGGAATGCTCACGTAGTAGTTGCGGAAGAACAGCGTGGTGAACGCCAGGCCGTAGACCACGTGCACCAGCACCAGGCCGGTGGTGGTGTTGGCCAGGCCGATCTTGCCGAGGGTGAACGAGGCTGGCAGCAACACGGTCTGGAACGGCAGGAAGCAGCCGAACAACAACAGACCGAAGAACAGTTGCGAACCACGGAAGCGCCACATCGACAATACGTAACCGTTCATGGCACCGATGAACGTAGAGATCAGTACCGCCGGCACGGTGATTTTCACCGAGTTCCAGAAGTAGCTGCCGACACTGTCCCAGGCCTTGATCCAGCCGATGCCATCAATCACTTGCGGCCAGCTCAACAGGTTGCCGGTGCGGATGTCTTCCGGCGATTTGAAACTGGTCAGCAGCATCACCACCAACGGGACCAAATAGATCGCCGCGGCCAGCAACAGGGTTGCATAAATGGCGATGCGGCTGAAGCTGATACCTGGTTTGCCAAGTTGATTACTCATGGCGTTTGCCTCGCAATTCGGAGTACAGGTACGGCACCAGAATCGCCAGGATCGCGCCGAGCATCATCATGGCGCTCGCCGAACCAATGCCCATCTGGCCACGGCTGAAAGTGAAGGAGTACATGAACATCGCCGGCAGGTCGGATGAGTAACCGGGACCGCCCGCGGTCATCGCCGCCACCAGGTCGAAGCTCTTGATCGCGATGTGCGCCAGGATCATGAAGGCGCTGAAGAACACCGGGCGCAGGCTCGGCAACACGATCTTCAGGTAGATGGTCGGCAGGCTCGCACCGTCGACTTGCGCCGCGCGGATGATCGACTGATCGACACCACGCAGGCCGGCCAGGAACATCGCCATCACAAACCCGGAGGCTTGCCATACGGCGGCGATCACCAGGCAATACACCACGCGATCCTGATCCACCAGCCAGTCGAGACGGAAGCCTTCCCAGCCCCAGTCACGCAGCATCTTGTCCAGACCAAGACCTGGGTTGAGCAGCCATTTCCATGCGGTACCGGTAACGATCATCGAGAGCGCCATCGGGTACAGGTAAACGGTGCGGATGAAGCCTTCCTTGCGAATGCGCTGATCCAGCAGCACGGCGAGGAAAACGCCCAGCACCAGGCTGATGCCGATGAACATGCCGCCGAACACCGCGAGGTTCTTGCTCGCGACCCACCAGCGATCGTTGTCCATCAGCCGAATGTATTGCTGCAGGCCGACCCACTTGTAGCTCGGCATGAAGCTGGAGTTGGTGAAGGACAGTACGAATGTCCAGATGATGTAACCGTAAAAACCAACCAGGACGATCAGCATGCTTGGCGCCAAAACCAGCTTGGGGAGCCAGCGCTGCAGTGCGTCGAACGGTGAGGCTTTGCTGAAAACCGCCACAGAGCTCATCGGGATAATCCAGGTGAAGAGGAATGAACCGACACAGCGATCCCTTGTGGGAGCAGGACCCTGTGGGAGCTGGCTTGCCTGCGATGCCATCAACACGGTTCGAAGTTAAACCGAGTCGCCTGCATCGCGGGCAAGCCCGCTCCCACACAATCTCATTCCACGCAGGATCAGTTTGTGTCAGGAGTTACTGGGCGGCTTTGACAGCCGATGCCAGTTGCGCGCTGGCCTTGGCCGGGTCAGCGTTCTTGTCGTTCATGAAGTTGGTCACCACATCGAAGATCGCGCCCTGCACGGCCAGGGACGTGGCCATGTTGTGCGCCATGCTCGGTTGCAGGCCGCCGGTCTTCTCGTCAGCCAGGAAATCCTTGGCGGACGCTTGAGCGCAAGAATCGAAGCCCAGCGCGCTCATGTCGTTAAGCATGTCGGTACGCACCGGGATCGAGCCTTTGTTGATGCTGAAGACTTTCTGGAAGTCTTTGCCCAGAGCGACCTTGGCCAGGTCTTGCTGGGCGGCGATGTCGCCTTTGCGATCGGCTTTGAGCTTGAACACGGCCATCGAGTCGATGTTGTAGGTGAAGGCTTTTTCGGTGCCCGGGAACGGCACGCACTGGTAGTCCTTGCCCGCTACTTTCTTCGCGGCGGTCCATTCGCTCTTGGCCCAGTCGCCCATCATCTGCATCCCGGCCTTGCCGTTGATGACGTCGGCGGCAGCGATGTTCCAGTCACGACCGGCGCGGTTCGGGTCCATGTAGCCGGTGACTTTTTTCAGCTCGGTGAAGGCCTTGGCCATCTCTGGCCCGGAGAGGGTTTTCTGGTCCAGGTCGACCAGAGCTTTCTTGTAACCGTCAGCCCCCATGACCGAGAGCACCACGTCTTCGAACACGGTGCTGTCCTGCCAAGGCTGGCCGCCGTGAGCGAGCGCGATGAAGCCGGCAGCCTTGAGCTTGTCGCCAGCGGCATAGAATTCTGCGAGGGTGGTCGGCGCTTTGTCGATCCCGGCTTTCTTGAAGACTTCCGGGTTGATCCACAGCCAGTTGACGCGGTGAATGTTCACCGGCACGGCGACGTAATCGCCTTCATATTTCACGGTATCGGAGACTTTCTTGATCAGCAGGCTGTCCCAGTTTTCCGATTTGGAAACGTCTTTCAGGGCATCGGTGCTGAGCAGGCCAGTGCTGCCCCACTCCTGGATGTCCGGACCCTTGATCTGGGCAACGCCTGGCGGGTTACCGGCCACGGCGCGGCTTTTGAGTACGGTCATGGCCGTGGAACCGCCGCCGCCGGCGACTGCGCCGTCTTTCCAGGTGAAGCCGTCTTTTTCGACTTGAGCCTTGAGCACATCGACCGCTGCTTTTTCACCACCAGACGTCCACCAGTGAACGACCTCCACCGAACCTTTGGCATCGGCGGCAAGGGCACTGAGCGGGAATGCAGCAACGGGAAGCAGCGAAGCGAGAGAAATGACAGTAGCGAGGCGAGAGATCGCATTCATCTAGTAGTACCTTTCTTGTTGTTATGCATGCAAGTCTGGTGCTTGCGCTGCATAGGATTCTAAACAGGGGATACCCCTTCGCAGGTAACGAAGGGACGCGCGAATGTCACCATATGGTTACACAGCAACGCTCTGGGACAATTGCGCCAGCGCAGTGGCCATGCTTGGCGCCAGCGGCAGGCGCGGGATCAATACAGCTTGCCAGGCGTGATACAGGTCGGGTTTTCCGGCCCAGATATCAGCACTCGGACGGTTCAGCGGGTCGAGCTCGTGATGCCAGCTGCCATCGCAGCGGTCGATAAAATGACTGTCACAAAATTCCCAGAACAGTCGGTACCAGTGCTCGTATTGCTCGTCACCGGTGCGTTTGAGCAGCGCACTGGCGGCGGCGCTGGCTTCGCAATGAGTCCAGTGCAAACGATGGCGAACCACCGCGCGATTGTCCCAGTCGAGGGTGTAGACGATGCCCGGAGCACCGTCGACGTCCCAACCGTGACGGCAATTGTGCTCGAAGAGTTTTTGCGCATCGGTGGCGAGCCAGCCCGGCGTGAGCATCCCGGCCTGTGCCCGCGCGGCTTCAAGGTGCAGCAACAGCCGCGCCCATTCGAAACCATGGCCCGGCGTGGTGCCGTAAGGGCGGAAACCGTCGGCCGGATTGTCGCGGTTGTAGTCGCGCAGCGGCTGCCAGTCGCGGTCAAAATGCTCGACCACCAGGTAATCATTGGCCGCGGCGTGATCGTGAATGACACGTTCGACAATGCGCTGGGCGCGAATCAGCCAGCGGTTGTCCTCGGTGACATCGGCCAGAGCGAGGAAGGCTTCGGTGGCGTGCATGTTGCTGTTGGCACCGCGATAGGCTTCCACGACGCTCCAGTCGCGGTTGAAGGATTCGCGCATGGCACCCTCCTCTTCGCTCCAGAAACGGCTATCGATTATGTGGATCGCGTCGTCGAGCAAGGCTTGCGCGCCGGGACGTTGAGCGACCACCGCAGAGCTCGCAGCCAACGCCACGAAGGCATGCAGATAAGCGGCTTTGCCGGTATTGCCGTCACGGTGTTCGGGCGTGGCGAACCAGCCTCCGTGTTCGGCATCACGCAGCGGCCCACTGAGGGCTTTGATGCCGTGATCCACCAGCTCGGCAAAACCCGGCAGGCCCTGGATGTGGGCCATGGCGAAGCTGTGGGTCATGCGCGCGGTGTTCATGGTTTCGGCTTGCGCGTTGGCCGGGAGGCGGCCCTGATCGTCGAGGTTGCCGAAGCCTTCGGCAAGCTTTGAAGCCTTGGCAAACGCCAACAGGCGCAGGCCTTCGGCGGCGAGCCATTGCTGATGGGCAGGCGCGTTCAGCCAACTGCTGAAGGCGGGTTGGAAGGTGTCCATGCGGTACCTTTTTTTGTTGTTATGACGGAGACCAGTCTAAACAACGGTCGGTGATGGGCAGGTAACGAAGGGGGCGAGTTATGTCACCGAGTTGTGACATTAGCCTTCAGGCATGTGTTGAATGATCTGACGCCATCGCGGGCAAGCCCGCTCCCACAGGGGTTCTGCGTCGTACACAAATCCAATGTGGGAGCGGGCTTGCCCGCGATGAACGATAACGCGGTCTTCCTAATCAACACTACGCGGCAACTGCAGTGTCACCCGCAACCCGCCTTCACGCAGGTTTTGCAGGCTGACTTCACCGCCATGGCTATGGGCAATGTTGCGCGCAATCCCCAGCCCCAGACCATAGCCCTGCTGCTGGCCGGCCAAGCGGAAGTGCGGCTCGAACACCTGTTCCAGCCGTTGCTCCGGTACGCCCGGCCCTTCATCGTCGACATGCAGGACAAACGCGCTCTCGTCATCATCGATGTGTAGATGCGCGTTCTGCCCGTACTTCAAGGCGTTGTCGATCAGGTTACCGATGCAGCGCTTGAGCGCCAGCGGCTTGCCCGGATACGGCGCCAGCGCCCGCCCCTGCTGGGTCACGCGGCCATTGCCGTTGGGCGCCAGATACGGTTCCACCAGACAGTCGAGCACATGATTGAGGTCCACCGGCTCGATATTCTCGTGGATGTCGGTGTCTTTCACGCATTGCAGCGCGCCTTTGACCAGCAACTCCAACTCATCCAGATCACGACCGAACTTGGCCTGCAGCTTTTCGTCTTCAAGCAATTCCACCCGCAATCGCAACCGGGTAATCGGCGTGCGCAAGTCATGGGAAATCGCGCTGAACAACTGGCTGCGTTCGGTCAGGTAACGGCTGATACGCTCGCGCATCGCGTTGAAGGCGCGGCCCACTTCCACCACTTCACTGCCGCCGCCCTCGGCCACCGGTTCGACCTCGGCGCCAAGAGACATGTCCCGTGCCGCCCGCGCCAATCGCTTGAGTGGTCGGCTCTGCCAGTGCACGAGGAGGCCGATGAACAGCAGCAAGAAACCGCTGGTGAGCACGATGAACCAGACCTGCTGCGCCGGCAGGCCTTGCTCTTCAAGACTGGTGTAGGGCTCGGGCAACAGCGAGGCGATGTACAGCCATTCGCCCGGCGCCATCTGGATTTGCGTGACCAGCACCGGCGGGTTCACCGGCTCCAGAGTCAACGCGTAATGCGCCCAGGAGCGCGGCAACTCATCGAGCTTCAAGCCGCCGTTGAAAATCCGCAGGTCTTCGGGGCTGACGAAGGTCACCGAGATGTCGGTGTCCTGGCCCAGCGACTGGCGCAGCACTTCGTCCACCGCTTTGAGCACCGCCTCTTTGCGCGGGGTGATTGGCAGCACTTCCATGCCCAAGGGTTTGTCGTTGAGCGTCACCACGAACCGGGTGCCGCCCATGCTGCGCAACTGGTCGAGCACCAACGGCCTGAACGCCACCGGCAATGAGCGGAAATAACTGACGCTGGCCGTCATCGAATGGGCCAGGCTGCGGGCGCTGGTGACCAGGCCCTCGAGCTGGGTGGCGCGCAGTTGCGAGACCCAGATCACACTCGACAGCGTCTGAGCGAACAGCACCGCCAGCAGGGTCAGCAGTAACATGCGCCCGAGCAGTGAGCGCGGCACCGGCACGCGCCCGGCGAGCTTGCGCAGGAACTCAGTGACCATTGCCGGCAACCACGCTGGCTGCCAGTTGGTAGCCACTGCCACGCACGGTCCGGATCAGCCGTGGCGGTTTTTCGGTGTCGCGCAGGCGCTGACGCAAACGGCTGACCGCCATGTCGACGATACGATCGAGCGGCATCAAATCGCGGCCACGGGTGGCGTTGCCGATGGTGTCGCGATCGAGGATTTCCTGCGGGTGGTCGAGGAACAGTTTCAGCAGCGCGAAATCGGCGCCGGAGAGAATCACTTCCTCGCCGTCGGTGTGGAACAGCCGATGGCTGACCATGTCCAGCCGCCAGTCGTCGAAGGCCAGCACTTCACCGCCGGAACGCTCCTGACCGAACTGTGCGCGGCGCAACAAGGCTTTGATGCGCGCCTGCAATTCACGGGGGCTGAAGGGTTTGCCGAGGTAGTCGTCGGCACCCAGTTCCAGGCCGATGACGCGGTCGGCCTCGTCGGAACTGGCAGTGAGCATGATGATCGGTACATGGGCCTGGCGCGGGTGCTGGCGGATCCAGCGGCAGAGGCTGAAACCGTCTTCGTCCGGCAGCATCACGTCGAGGATCACCAGATCGCTCGGCGCCTCGTTCAGGGCATGACGAAAGCCTGCGCCATCGGGCGTGGTGCGGACCTGGAAACCGGCACGGGTCAGGTAGGTGTCCAGCAACTCGCGTATCTCTTGATCGTCATCGACCAACAAAATCGACTTGTTGACTGAGCTCACGGGAAGGCGTCCTTGTTGTTTGTGTTAGGTAGGATTATGCCTGATGAACCTTGGAAATTTGTTGCCTGTTCGGGCGCCATCGCGGGCAAGCCCGCTCCCACAAGGATTCAGGTGATCCTGTGGGAGCGGGCTTGCCCGCGATGAAGTCGACTCGGTCTAAGCCTGATCCAGCGCCACACCCGCGCCCACCAACCCGGAATATGGCGCTGTCACCAGCCACACCGGAATACCTTTGAAATAATCGCTCATGCAGCCCTTGTCGGCGAAGCAGCGGGCGAAACCGCTTTCGATGAAGAAATCGGCAAACCGTGGAATCACCCCGCCAACGATGTACACGCCGCCGCGTGCCCCCGTGGTCAGCACATTGTTGCCCGCCACGCGCCCCAGCCAGCAGCAGAACTGCTCAAGCACTTCCAGGGCAATCGGATCGCCCGCCAACCCGGCCGCCGTGATCGCCTCAGGCGTGTCGAGCACAGGCGTGTGCCCGTCCACCGCGCAGATCGCCCGGTAGACCCGCGGCAAACCACTGCCGCTCAACGCCGTTTCAGCGCTGACATGGCCGATTTCATTGAAGATGTGCTGCCACAACTGGGTTTCCCGCGGACTGCTCAGCGGCAGATCGACGTGACCGCCCTCCCCCGGCAGCGGGGCAAAACGGCCCTCGCCCAGATCGAGCAACGTGCCGACGCCCAGGCCCGTGCCCGGGCCGATCACCACCGCCGGCCGCAACGGCTCGGGCTTGCCTTCGCAGACCACCCGAAACTCGCCCGGCTGCAAACGGGTCATGCCCAGGGCCATGGCCGAGAAGTCGTTGACCAACAGCAGTTGATCCACCTGCAAGGTCGTGCAGAAACCCTTGCGACTGAGCCGCCAATGGTTGTTGGTGAACTTGAATTCATCGCCGCTCACAGGGCCTGCCACCGACAGGCACACCGAACCGATCGAACCCGGCGCCAGGCCCAGCCCGCTCAGGTAAAGCGCAATCGCTTCCTCCGGGCTGGCGTGGTCTGCCGTCGCCAGCACCTGGACCGATTCCAGCTGCTGGTTTTTCCACAACGCGAAACGTGCGTTGGTCCCACCGATGTCACCGACCAAAGCCAGTTTCAATTAAGCGTCTCCAGGGCAGAAGTAAAGGCGCTGGCGCCTTGCTCTGCGGAGCTGAAGGCCATGCGCATGAAACCAAACAGTTCGCGACCGGTGCCGATGTTGTTGCCCAACAGGCCTTTGGCCGGTTCGCGCGCTGCGAATTCTTCGGCGTCCACCTTAAGCTCCAGGGTGCCTTTGACGCCATCGACGCGGATGATATCGCCCTCACGCACCCGCGCCAAAGCGCCACCCACATAAGCTTCGGGGCTGACATGGATCGCCGCCGGTATTTTCCCCGAGGCGCCGGACATGCGCCCGTCAGTCACCAGTGCGACTTTGAAGCCACGATCCTGCAGCACACCGAGGAACGGCGTCATCTTGTGCAGTTCCGGCATGCCATTGGAGCGCGGGCCCTGGAAGCGCATCACGGCGACAAAATCCTTCTCCAGCAAACCGGCCTTGAACGCATCGGCCAGGTCCTGTTGATCCTGGAACACCATGGCCGGTGCTTCGACGACCTGGTTTTCCAGCGCGACCGCCGAGACTTTCATCACGCCACGGCCGAGGTTGCCTTCCATCACGCGCAAACCGCCTTCTGGCGAGAATGCGCGAGCCACCGGACGCAGAATGTTTTCGTCGAGGCTTTCGATCGGGCCTTCGCGCCAGACCAGCTCGCCGTTTTCGAGGAACGGTTCCTGGGTATAGCGGCTCAGGCCATGGCCGAGCACGGTGTTGACGTTTTCGTGGAGCAGGCCGGCTTCCAGCAGTTCGCGGATCAGGAACGACATGCCGCCCGCTGCCTGGAAGTGGTTGATGTCGGCTTTGCCGTTCGGGTACACGTGGCTCAGGGTCGGCACCACCTCGGAGAGGTCGGCCATGTCCTGCCAGGTCAACTGGATGCCCGCGGCCATGGCGATGGCCGGCATGTGCAGGGTGTGGTTGGTCGAGCCGCCGGTGGCGTGCAGGGCCACGATGGAGTTGACCAGCGAACGCTCGTCGACGATTTCGCCGATCGGCAGGAAGTTGCCATTCTGCTTGGTCAGGCGGGTGACCTGATGCGCCGCTTCGCGGGTCAGGGCATCGCGCAACGGGGTGTTCGGGTTGACGAACGAGGCGCCCGGCAAGTGCAGGCCCATGACTTCCATCAGCAACTGGTTGGTGTTGGCGGTGCCGTAGAAAGTGCAGGTGCCGGGGCTGTGGTAGGACTTCATCTCCGATTCCAGCAACTCTTCGCGGGTCGCCTTGCCTTCGGCGTAGCGCTGGCGCACATCGGCTTTCTGCTTGTTGGAGATGCCCGACACCATCGGCCCGCCCGGTACGAAGATCATCGGCAGATGACCGAAGCGCAACGCGCCCATCATCAGGCCCGGCACGATCTTGTCGCAGATGCCGAGCATCAGCGCGCCATCGAACATGTTGTGGGACAGCGCCACGGCGGTGGACAACGCGATCACTTCACGGCTCGGCAGGCTCAGTTCCATGCCCGGTTCGCCCTGGGTCACGCCATCGCACATCGCCGGGGTGCCACCGGCGAACTGGCCGACGGAGCCGATTTCGCGCAGGGCTTTTTTGATCTGTTCAGGAAAGACTTCGTACGGCTGGTGCGCCGAGAGCATGTCGTTATATGACGAAACAATCGCGATGTTGGCGGAGTTCATCATCCGCAGGCTGTGCTTGTCGTCGCTGCCACACCCGGCCACGCCATGGGCGAAGTTGGCGCATTGCAGCTTGCCGCGCATCGGGCCGTCGCTGGCCGCGCCGCGAATCAATGCAAGGTAAGCCTCACGCGTGGCGCGGCTGCGGGCGATAAGCCGTTCGGTGACCTCAAGGACGCGGGGATGCATGTGTAGAACTCCAGGCTAACGGATGTGGCGACCTGATTGTCTATGCTGATCAAACACCGCTGTGATTGGGACGACAGACGGTTTTCTTGATCATTCGGACCAGTTGATTCAGGTCACTCGTTGTAGATAAAACAAAATATTGCCACTAAAAAGGCTTGTTTTCTATTTTTTTGCGAATAATCTTGTAATTCCAACAACAAATCGACGGCGGCGCTGTAAATGACTCTTCGAATCGCAATCAATGGTTTTGGCCGTATCGGCCGTAATGTCCTGCGCGCACTGTATACCCAAGGCTATCGTCAGGATCTGCAGATCGTAGCGATCAACGATCTGGGCGACAGCTCTATGAATGCTCACCTGCTCAAGTACGACACCGTTCACGGCACATTCGATGCCGATGTCCAGCACGATCAGGAAAGCCTGACCGTCAACGGCGATCGCATTTCGGTCAGCGCCATTCGCAACCCGGCCGAACTGCCCTGGGCCGCGGAGAAGGTCGACGTCGTGTTCGAATGCACCGGTCTGTTCACCGACCGTGCCAAAGCCGCCGCGCATATTACGGCCGGCGCGCGCAAAGTGATTATCTCGGCCCCGGCCAAAGGCGCCGACGCCACTGTGGTTTATGGGGTTAACCACGACGTTCTGCGTCAATCCCACCAAATCATTTCCAACGCTTCGTGCACCACCAACTGCCTGGCCCCGGTGGCCCAGGTGCTGCACCGCGAACTGGGCATCGAAAGCGGTCTGATGACCACTATCCACGCCTACACCAACGACCAGAACCTGACCGACGTCTACCACACCGACCCGTACCGCGCCCGCTCCGCCACCCAGAACATGATCCCGAGCAAGACCGGCGCCGCTGAAGCGGTGGGCCTGGTGCTGCCGGAACTGGCGGGCAAACTGACCGGCATGGCGGTGCGTGTTCCGGTGATCAATGTGTCGCTGGTGGACCTGACCGTGCAGCTCAAGCGTGAAGCATCGGCCGATGAAGTCAACGCGATGCTCAAACAAGCCAGCCAGCACTCGAAGATTCTGGGTTACAACACCCTGCCGCTGGTTTCCAGCGACTTCAACCACAACCCGCTGTCGTCGATCTTCGATGCCAACCACACCAAGTCCAGCGGCAAGCTGCTCAAAGTGCTGGCCTGGTACGACAACGAGTGGGGCTTCTCCAACCGCATGCTCGATAACTGCCTGGCGCTCTGCAACGCCGAATAAATGATGGGGCGCACGACGCCTCATTCTTTGTTGGACGCGGCCCCGTAGGAGCTGCCGAAGGCTGCGATCTTTTGATCTTGATTTTCAGCGATTCCGAGAAGATCAAAATCACAAGATCGCAGCCTGCGGCAGCTCCTACGGGTATTGGCAACGTCAAAAAATGCGTCGTCGCAGGCGCATTTTCGTCTGGAGCAGCAAGCGATGATCGGTATCAGCTTTACGCAAAAGACCCTGGCAGCGCGCAAGCGTATCGCCCTGGTCGCCCATGACCATTGCAAAGTGTTTTTGCTGGACTGGGCCGAGCGGCAGAAAGACAAACTCGCGCAGCATGAACTGGTCGCCACCGGCACCACGGGGTTGTTGTTGCAACAACGCCTCGACCTGCCGGTGGAAAGCATGATCAGCGGTCCGCTGGGCGGCGATCAGCAACTCGGCGCGCGAATTGCCGAGCAGCGGGTCGACATGCTGGTGTTCTTCTGGGACCCGTTCGAACCGCAACCCCACGACCCGGACATCAAGGCGCTGCTACGGGTCGCGGCGGTGTGGAACATCCCGGTGGCCTGCAATGAATGCAGCGCCGACTACCTGCTCAGCAGTCCGTTGATGGATCAGGCTCACGAACACCGCATCCCGGATTACGCGACCTATCTGCTGGGGCGCGGGTAAAGCGCACGGAATCACTCTCGATAGCCTTCCGACACAAATCCCCTGTGGGAGCGAGCCTGCTCCGGGCGGCGTTCCGACGATGACGGACTGACATTCACCATGGATGTCGACTGAAAGACCGCTATCGCGAGCAGGCTCGCTCCCACAGGATTTCATCCAGTCCGCCAGTTTTTTGAACTATGCTCGGGCTCTCGCTCCGGAGGGCCTTCGATGACTGATTTACTCACGTCCATTCAAGCCGCACTCGGCTTGCCTCACACGCCAATTCCATTCACCTCGAACGGCGCCCTGCCCTCGGCGTTTGCCGTGACTGATCTGGCCTGTGCGAGCATTGCCGCCGCCGGCCAGGCTGTCAGTGAATTGCTGCAACAACACACCGGCCGTTTGCCTACCCTTGAAGTCGACCGCCGCCTGGCATCGTTCTGGTTCGCAACGTCGATCCGTCCTGTGCGCTGGAGTGTTCCACCGCTGTGGGATCCGGTCGCCGGCGACTATGCGACCAAGGATGGCTGGATCCGCCTGCACACCAACGCGCCCCATCACCGCATCGCCGCCGAATCAGTACTCGGTGCCTGTGTCGACCGCGCCGCGATGGCGAGCAAAGTAGCTCAATGGGCGAAAAGTGATCTGGAACAGGCCGTAGTTGATGCTGGTGGCTGCGCGGCCGAAATGCGCAGCTGGGCGCAATGGCAGGCCCACCCGCAAGGTCAGGCTGTGAACGCAGAACCGCTGATTCAGTTCAGCGCCGACGACAGCCACCCCCCCAAACCGTGGCAGGGTTCAGTGGCGCAACCGCTGGCCGGAATCAAGGTGCTGGACCTTACGCGCGTGCTCGCGGGGCCCATTGCCAGCCGTTTTCTCGCAGGCCTCGGCGCCGATGTTTTGCGCATCGACCCACCGACCTGGAACGAACCGGGCGTGGTGCCGGAAGTCACTTTGGGCAAACGTTGCGCGCGCCTGGATCTGCACGACAAGACTGATCGAGCCGTGTTCGAAAGCCTGCTCAAGGAGGCCGACATTCTGCTCCACGGCTACCGTTCCGATGCATTGGAACACTTGGGTTACGACATCGCCCAACGCCAGGCACTGGCCCCCGGGCTGATCGACGTTTGCCTTAACGCTTACGGCTGGCGCGGCCCCTGGCAGAACCGGCGCGGCTTCGACAGCCTGGTGCAGATGAGCAGCGGGATTGCTGAAGCCGGCATGCAGTGGAAACGCGCGGACAAACCGACACCGCTACCGGTTCAGGCCCTCGACCACGCCACTGGGTATTTGATGGCAGCCAGTGTGATCAAGTTACTGGCCGAGCGATTGAGTAGCGGACGCGGTGGTTCAGCGCGTTTGTCGCTGGCACGGACGGCGAAGTTATTGATCGAGCATGGCGCCGGGACAAATGAGCCGTTGCGGGCAGAGGATGACAACGATCAAGGGATGTTGGTTGAGCAGACACCTTGGGGGCCGGCCCATCGGCTGCAGGTGCCACTGAAAATCACCGGGACACCGCTGCAGTGGGCGCTGCCGGCCGGGGAGTTGGGTGCCCATCGCGCGCAGTGGTGATGACCATCAGATAGCATTCGCGAGCAGGCTCGCTCCCACAGGGATCACGCTATACCTGCTCGCGAAGAGGCCCGAACAGTCACCGCAGACAGCGGATCACAACGACAGTAACCCGCTGTACAACCCGTACGCCGCCAACCCCGCCCCGGCAACCACACAGCTGAAAATCCCCTTCTCGACATGGGCAAACAAGGGCTCGCCCTGCTCCCCTTGGCCTTGGCAAACAGAATCCCCCCCGGTGCATACAACAACGCCGAGAGCAGCAGGTATTTCACGCCGCCGGCATATAACAACCAAACTGCGTAACACAGGGCAATGCCGCCGATCAGCAAGTCTTTCGTACGCTCGGCCGAAGCATGCTCATAGGTCTCCCCTCGCCCGCTCAACAACACCGCATACGCCGCCGACCACAAATACGGCACCAGAATCATCGATGAGGCGAGGTAAATCAGGCTGGTGTAAGTGCCGGCGGAAAACAGCGTGATCAGCAGAAAAATCTGGATCATCACATTAGTCAGCCATAGCGCATTGACCGGCACATGGTTGGCGTTTTCCTTTTGCAGGAACGCCGGCATGGTCTTGTCCCTGACCGTGGCGAAGAGGATTTCGGCGCACAGCAGCGCCCACGATAACAACGCCCCCAGCAGCGAAACCGCCAAGCCGACGCTTATCAGCACCGCGCCCCAATGACCGACCACGTGCTCCAGCACCGCGGCCAGCGACGGGTTCTGCAACGTGGCCAATTCCGGTTGGCTCATGATCCCGAGGGATAACACGTTCACCAGCACCAGCAGCGCCAACACACCGATAAAACCGATGACCGTCGCCCGGCCCACGTCCGAACGTTTCTGCGCCCTCGCCGAATACACGCTGGCGCCTTCGATGCCGATAAACACGAACACCGTGACCAGCATCATGTTGCGCACCGGGTCCATCACGCCGCCAAAATTCGGGTTGCTGCGGCCCCAGATGTCCCGGGTGAAGATGTCCGCCTTGAAGGCCACGGCGGCGATGACGATGAACATGATCAGCGGCACGATCTTGGCCACGGTGGTCAGTTGGTTGATGAACGCCGCCTCCTTGATTCCGCGCAGCACCAGAAAATGCACGGTCCACAGCAGCACCGACGCGCAGCCGATGGCGATGGCGATGGCGATGGCGATGGGTGTGTTGCCCTGACCGAAGACCGGAAAGAAATAACCGAGGGTGCTGAACAGCAGCACGAAATAACCGACATTGCCCAGCCAGGCGCTGATCCAGTATCCCCAGGCAGACGAGAACCCCATGTAATCGCCGAAACCGGCCTTGGCGTAGGCGTACACCCCGGAGTCCAGTTCCGGCTTGCGATTGGCCAGTGTCTGAAAGACGAAGGCCAGGGTCAGCATGCCCACGGCAGTGATCGCCCAACCAATCAATATCGCCCCGGCATCGGCACGCGCCGCCATGTTTTGCGGTAAAGAAAAAATCCCACCGCCAATCATCGATCCCACCACCAAAGCGATCAGCGCACTCAGCCGTAGCTTTTGCGTCGGTTCATTCGCGCGTCTCCATTTTCCCGCCGCACTATTGCCGCGAGCCCCTCACATAGTCGGTTTTTAACTAAATAGATAAAGCCTAATAACGTTTACCCATTAACGCCAATTCTGCCTTTATTTATAACTGATCACGCTATTGGAGCGACACGTAAATAGCAGTTTTGTTGGTAGATCCTAATAAGTCCAGATCACCGCTAAATCAACGACCAATACTTGCCAAAACAAAAAAACAAACTAGCGTCTAAATCTCAACTGATAGGCTTTATTTCTTTCACTTTTAACCGAGGCCTCTGGAAATGGCTTTCCGGGCATTAGCCTTATGCCTGCCAAAGACTCTTAAGTCTTTAATTAACAATGGAATGTGATCATGCATTGATCTAAATCAGATGATTGAACAGCGAACGAAACTAACCTGTTTTCTCTCTTCTCCTGCACTGGAGTCATGCAATGTCTGAATCCCCCGGAAAACTGAAACTCGGTGCACTGGTTGCACTGGTTGTCGGCTCGATGATTGGTGGCGGGATTTTTTCCTTGCCCCAGAATATGGCCGCCAGTGCTGACGTCGGTGCCGTTCTTATCGGTTGGGCAATTACCGCGGTGGGCATGTTGACGCTGGCCTTCGTGTTCCAGACCCTCGCTAATCGAAAACCTGATCTGGACGGCGGTGTTTACGCCTACGCCAAGGCCGGTTTCGGCGACTACATGGGTTTCTCGTCCGCCTGGGGTTACTGGATCAGTGCCTGGCTGGGTAACGTTGGTTACTTCGTTCTATTGTTCAGCACCCTCGGTTACTTCTTTCCGATCTTCGGCGAAGGCAACACGGTTGCTGCCGTGATCGGCGCGTCCTTGCTGCTCTGGGGTGTGCACTTCCTGGTATTGCGCGGAATCAAGGAAGCGGCGTTCATCAACCTGGTGACCACCGTCGCCAAAATCGTACCGCTGCTGCTGTTTGTCTTGATCGCGATTTTCGCGTTCAAACTGGACATCTTCACTGCCGACATCTGGGGCCTGAAAAACCCTGACCTGGGCAGCGTGATGAACCAGGTGCGCAAGATGATGCTGGTCACCGTCTGGGTGTTCATCGGCATCGAAGGCGCGAGCATCTTCTCGGCCCGAGCGGAAAAACGCAGCGACGTCGGTAAAGCCACCGTCATCGGTTTCATCACCGTGCTGCTGTTCCTGGTGCTGGTGAACGTGCTGTCGCTCGGGATCATGACTCAACCCGAATTGGCGAAACTGCAGAACCCGTCCATGGCCGCGGTGCTGGAACATGTAGTCGGTCATTGGGGCGCAGTGCTGATCAGCGTCGGCCTGATCATCTCGTTGCTCGGTGCTCTGCTGTCATGGGTGTTGTTGTGTGCAGAGATCATGTTCGCTGCCGCCAAGGACCACACCATGCCGGCCTTTTTGCGCCGCGAAAACGCCAACCTTGTACCGGCCAACGCGCTGTGGCTGACCAACGCGATGGTGCAGCTGTTTCTGATCATCACGCTGTTTTCGGCCAGTACTTACCTGTCGCTGATCTACCTCGCCACCTCGATGATTCTGGTGCCTTACTTGTGGTCGGCGGCTTACGCACTGCTGCTGGCGGTGCGCGGCGAGAGTTATGAAAACGCCGTGGCCGAGCGCAGGAAAGACCTATTCATCGGCGCCGTCGCATTGATCTACGCGGTCTGGCTGATCTATGCCGGCGGCGTCAAATACCTGCTGCTCTCCGCCCTGCTCTATGCGCCCGGCGTGATCCTGTTCGCCAAAGCCAAGCTTGAAG
>NZ_CAXAQH010000021.1:0-114936 GCF_963970905.1 Pseudomonas sp. EL_65y_Pfl2_R96
GATGCTGGGCAAGAAAACGATGGAAGCGGAAATCCTCAAAGAGGCCGTGGAGATCGCCCGGTCGCGAAAATGGATTGCGCACTCACCCTTGTTGCCGGGGGACGACCAGTGAAGCTGGTCAGCGAATATCTCGGTGTGGCGCGCTCGCAATTAACGGTTCGAATCAAGCAATCGGTATCGCCCAAAGTACGGCGAAGCAGGACTGTGGACGATGTAGAGCTGGTCGCTGAAATCCAGCAAGAGGTCAGCGAACTGCCCAGCTATGGATACCGTCGCGTCTGGGGACTGCTGCGTCGTGCACGTGAAAAACGGTCGCTGCCGGCGGTCAACGTGAAACGGGTTTACCGGGTGATGCGTGACCACAACCTTTTGCTTGAACGCCGGATCAAACAGCCCGGCGTGCCGCGTCGGCACGAAGGCCGTATTGCCGTGCAAACCAGCGATACACGTTGGTGCTCGGACGGCTTTGAGTTCCGCTGCGAGGACGGCGCCAAACTGAGCGTGACCTTCGCCCTGGATTGCTGTGATCGCGAAGCCATCGGTTGGGTCGCGAGCCCGACCGGGTACAGCGGCGATGATATCCGCGACTTGATGCTGGAAAGCGTGGAGAAGCGTTTTGGTGACCAACTACCCACCACGCCGGTGCAATGGCTCAGCGACAACGGCTCGGCGTACACGGCCGAACAGACACGCCTCTTTGCTCGACAGATCGGCTTGCAACCGGTGACCACCCCAGTTCGCAGCCCGCAGAGCAACGGCATGGCCGAGAGCTTCGTGAAGACGATCAAGCGTGATTACGTGGCGCACATGCCCAAGCCGGATCGCGAAACGGCGCTGCGCAACCTGACCATTGCCTTCGAGCATTACAACGAGCAGCATCCGCACAGCGCCTTGAACTATCGCTCGCCGAGGGAGTTCAGGCGCTTGGCGGCAGCATCAATTTAACGGGGAGTTGGTGTCCGGTTTGGTAGGGGCAAGTCCACCCCGGTTCTCGGTGTCCATCACGGGGTAGAGAGAGCGAGAGAAAATATCAAGGCAGATTCTGGAATTGACGTAAGCAGAGGCGTCAGCAGGGTTCACAGCATGATCACAGACAAGGGCGAGAAGATTACCGGTCAGCTCGTGGTTGCGGACACAAAAAGCTCGTTCCTCCTAGTTGGAAACACTCTCTACAAGGTTGATAACAAGACCAATCGAGTAATGAGACAAACCGTGCTGAAGGCCAAAGATAAAAAAGAGCCCGCAAGTGCGCGTTGAGTCAGAAGGCTGCGAGAGTGGAGTGACAAAATTCAGCGAGCCTGCTGAACGTTCGAGCGCGAGCCTCACACGTCCTGTGATGAGACCGTAAGCGGTTAGCATCTGACTCCCTAGTAAACGTCTCCGTGTATGCCCACGTGTATGCCTAACAGATGTAGATGCTGAAAAACCCTTATAAAACAAGCTCATCAGCTTCCAGTTCAAACGACGCCTGGGCACCATCTTCTTTCCCTTGTATTACAAGGGGATAGCGCTCCTGACAGAAACCTGTCCTAGTCCTGAAAGTCGTTTTTGCCACAAATTTGCCACACTTGAACGTGGCGGGAATGGTCGAAATGGCAACAATCAGGAATCGCGGCGAGTATCAGTGGGAAGCGCAAATCCGTCGCAAGGGCTATCCAGCCCAACGAAAAACCTTCGAAACTAAAGCCGATGCCCAAGCCTGGGCGCGCATGATCGAAAGCGAAATCGACCGAGGCATTTTTGTCTCTCGTGTCGAGGCTGAACGCACCGCCTTTCATCAACTCATTGATCGCTACATCTCCGAGATCGCTCCGAAACACAAAGGCGCGTATTCGGAAATCAAACGCCTGGAAGCGCTCAAGCGTCATCCGCTGGCGACACGCATCGTTGCCACCCTCTCCTCTTCAGATTTTGCCCGCTACCGTGACGAGCGCTTGAAAATCCGCAAGGGCAATACGGTGAAGCGTGAACTCGCATTGCTCCAATGCGTCTGTCGGCTGCGTCACCGCGCCAAGAATCTGTCTATGATCTCGCGAGCTAGAGGAGACAAGGTAAAAGCAGCCGAAGAAGCGCATTTTACGGGCTGTAAATGAGCATTCTGAGGCTGTTTTTAACACGGTATCGCCGACGCGCAGCAGGTCATAAACAGGTTTTTAGAAATCACTCGGCCGCCGGTTCCAAGACCGCCAATAGCTCCGATAGCCGCTCATCCAACTGCGCCAGCTGTGCCGCCGCTATAGGCGCCAGAATCCGCGCCTCGTTGGCGACATGGGCGGTCACTGCGCGGTCGATCAGCGCCAGCCCGGCCGGGGTCAATTGCACCAGCAGGCTGCGCGCGTCACTGGGGTTGGGCGTGCGGCTGACCCAGCCGGCGGCCTCCAGCTGCTGCAGCTGCCGGGTCATGGTGCCGGAGGTGATCATCAAGGACGAAAACAGCGTGGTCGGCGCCAGGCAGTGGGGCGCGCCGGCGCGACGCAGGGTGGCCAGCACATCGAACTCCCAGGCGTTCAGGCCGAAAGCGCTGAAGACCTTAGCCAGTTCACGCTGCAGCAGCACCGAGCAGCGCTTGACCCGGCCAATGGTGCCCATGGGGCTGACGTCCAGATCCGGACGCTCGCGGCGCCACTGCCGAAGAATCATGTCGACCGCATCGGCCTGTCGTTCGGTTGTCATGCTCCACTCCTCAAAATTTATCTTGAACTCAAGACAAAATACTACTAACTTCCATTTTATCTTGAATGCGAGATAAATACATGCACAAGTTAAGCACCCGCAGTTCCTGGCTGGACGTCCTGAGCACGGCGCTGGCCCCGGCCATCTGGGGCTCGACCTATATAGTCACCACCGAACTCTTGCCAGCGGATCGGCCCTTTACCGCCGCCTTGCTGCGCGCGTTGCCGGCCGGTCTGTTACTGGTCCTGTACAGCCGGCATCTGCCCAAACGCGCCGAATGGTTGCGCCTGCTGATACTGGCGGCGCTGAATATCGGCTTCTTCCAAGCCCTGCTGTTTGTCGCCGCCTACCGCTTGCCCGGAGGCCTGGCTGCCGTGGTCGGGGCCATCCAGCCGCTGCTGGTGATGGGCCTGGTATGGACACTGGACCGCCAATGCCCGTCTTATCTGGCGGCCGGCGCCAGCGTGCTGGGGATAGTCGGGATGGCCGCGCTGCTGCTGGCGCCGGGCGCCTCTTGGGACCCGATCGGCATAACCGCGGCCTTTATCGGCACCGCCTGCATGGCGGTCGGCACCTACCTGACACGGCGCTGGCAGCTAGCGATACCGCTGCGGGCCTTTACCGGCTGGCAGTTGCTGGTGGGCGGCCTGTTGCTGCTGCCGCTGGCCTGGCTGGTCGATCCGCCGCTGCCGAGCCTAAGCCTCAGCCAGTGGTTGGGTTACGCCTACCTGTCGCTGTTCGGCGCGCTGCTGGCCTATGTGCTGTGGTTTCGCGGGATTGCCCGGTTGGCGCCGGTGGCGGTGTCATCATTGGGCTTGCTCAGCCCGCTGGTGGCCGTACTACTGGGTTGGGCGCTGCTGGAACAGAGCATCACCGGCCTGGCGCTGCTGGGGCTGATCACAGTGCTGGGCAGCATCCTGGCGGTGCAATGGGCATCGACCTCCGGCTCGCCGGCCAGCCAAACGCACACTGATTTATCCACTCTAGAAAACCCTGTGCAACGGAGAATGCTATGAACACTGCCATCAAGGACCTTATCGAGTCGCGAGTTTCCACCACCCGTTATCAGGCCGGTCGCGATCTGCCCGAGTCGGTCATCCGCGAGCTGGTGCAGCTGGCCACCCGCGCGCCCTCGGCCTACAACCTGCAGAACTGGAAATTTGTCGCGGTGCGCTCGGACGCAGCCAAGGCCCGCTTGCATGCCGTGGCCTACCAGCAGCGCCAAGTGCTGGACGCCCCCGTGACCTTTATCATCTGTGGCACCCTGGCGGCCCACGAGACGCTGCCGCAGATGCTGCAGCCCTCGGTCGACGCCGGCATTCTGCCGCCCGCCACTCTCCAGGGCTGGGCGGCCATGGCCAGCGAATCCCACGCGGGCAATCCGCAGCTGCAACGCGACGAGGCGCTGCGTTCGGCCTCCCTCACCGCCATGACGCTGATGTTGGCGGCTCAAGGCATGGGCCTGGCCAGCGGGGCCATGAGCGGCTTCGATGCCGAGGGCGTGACGCGAGAGTTCGACCTAGGGGCTAATGAACTGCCGGTCATGCTGGTCACCGCCGGCTACCCGGCCGCCGGCAACTGGCCGCAAAAAGTGCGTCGGCCTTTGCATGAGGTGCTGGCATTCGCCTAAGAGACTGTTTGCGATCTTTTGAGCAGTAGAACGAGAAAGGCCAAATGGATGAACTGCAAACTGGTGTTGAGTCAGGGTAGTGGAATGGCGTGGGACGGGCACGGTGGTTGATGATGTGGTGAAAGTTTTGACGCGACCACCGCAGTCGACGACGCAACAAGCCGCAGAATAGCGGCAACTCACCCCAAAATTGCAGGCCCCGGTTTTTCAGGGCCTGCAATTTTTGAGTGAGTGTTTTCAAGGGCGGTTACGCTCTGCTTCAACCTCATCAATGAGCGCATCAAGCTCGGCAAATAGTGTTTCGGCAGGAATAGCCGGACGTGGGTTATTAAGGCTGGAGCCAATAGACTCACGTATTTCTGCGGCTCGTTGCTGATAGGCCGTGTGCGGCAAGGGTTGAGCAGCAGGATGGCTATGATCGAGAGCGGCAACGGGCCGCCGAAGCGGTTTTTTCATTCTGTCGTCCAGTCAAACTCGTCGTACTCATCATCGTCTTCTTCATCCTCGATCAACTCATCATCAAGGACATCTTCCTCAAGCGCTTCCTCTTCCTGCTTCGCCAGAAGAAACTCCTTACGACTCTCAGTCACTGCTCGCCGTAATTCCTCACCCTTCACCGGGCAGTTGAGCATTTGGGCGATGCGGTCGATTTTTTGGGCCACGGCATCCTCCAACGCATCGGCTATAGGCCGATAGTGCGCGCTTTCGGGTGTCGATGCCAAATTTGCCGACCGCTGTTCACCTCATTTTTTCCGCAAATCCTTGAGTCGGGCCGTGAGATTTTCCTTGGGAAAGCGCTTGTGCAATGTCGTCAGCAACGCCTCGGCGGCTTGGGTCTGACCGGTATCTTGCAGGCGTATCACTTCGCGCAATTGATCATCCAGTGACTTGGCCGGCGCGGCGGCGCGTTTGCTGAGTTTTGCTTCATCGGCCATTTCGCTGTTGATCGACTTACGCTGCATTGGTGCGGAAAAATCCGCCATGGGCGCAGCCGGTGCGGGCGCGGATATAACGCCGGCCGGTTCATCCTGGGAGCGCGCTGCGGCTTCCGGTTTGGCGAGCGGTGCGGACGCTTTCGGCGCAGGTGCGAAGTCGTAACTCGGCAGTTGTTCCGGTGTGCGTTGCACCAGTGCCAGCATCAGCGCAACGCCGACGAGGCTGGCGAATGCCACTTGCCAGCGGGGTTGCTGGCAGGCGTGGAGCCAGCGTTGCCACAGGTTTGGCTTCGGCTTGGGGGCTTCCCGGTGTGCGGTGGCGAGGATGAAGGCATCGAGATGCGCCGGTGGTTCACCGTTGCTGTGATCGCGAAAATGCTTGAGCACTTCATCGTCGGGCGATGGTGGCGTCTGTTTGGCGTCAGTCATGTCAGTACCTCCTCGGCCAGCAGCCGACGCAGTTTTTGCTGGGCGTAGCGCAAGCGACTTTTAACGGTTTCCAGCGGGGTTTCGGTGAGGGTGGCGATTTGCGGCAGGTCGAGGTCGCCGTGGGCTCGCAGCAGGAACACTTCGCGCTGGTCGGCGGGCAGGGTTTGCAGGGCGGCTTCGAGGCGTTGACCGTCGCGGCTCAGGCTCAGCAGTTGTTCGGGGTCGGCTGCGTCATCGACCAGGGCATGGGTTTGTTCGTCGTAGCTGTCGTGCAATGGGTTGTGGATGCCGTGTTTGCGCCAGTGATCGATCAGTCGGTTGCGGGCAATCTGGTAGAGCCAGGTACGAAAATTTGCCCGGCCTTGTGGCTGACTGGTGCTGCGGATCAGGCTCAGCCAGGTTTCCTGGTACACCTCTTCGGCCAGTTCGGGTTTACCGCTGAGGCTGAGGAGGAATCGATAAAGGCCTTGGCGATGACGGGCGTACAAAACTTCGAACGCCGGCCCGTCGCCCGAGCGGTAGCGCGCCAGCAGCAATTCATCGCTGCTGGTGGCTGAGCTGATTTCAGAATCGGACATGTCAGCGCTGGCCTCTTTCACTCTATCCGGTTGTCGTTGGGCTGTTGATTCGAGGCGGTCGGGGTTCGCAGGCTCTGCGCCAACTCCACCAATTGCACGAATTCACCGCGCAGACCGAATTGATCGTTACCCCGTGCGCCACGGGCCAGGGCTTCGGTGTCCTTCAGGCTGAAATTACCGGTGTAACGCCCGTCCTTGAGCTGCTGGGAAAAGGCAGCGACGGCGGCGGCAAAGCGCAGGTCATCGCTAGCTGTCGAGAGTTTGCCGGCCTCACCCTTCAGGATTGGCCGCTCGATCAAGCGACTATTCCCGCCTTCCGGCAACTGATAACGCACTCGCAGCATCGCCAATTCTCCGGTTTTTGCGGAAACATCGGCCCCTGGATTGCCATAGCGCAACGGTTCCAGCCAGCCCTTCTCGCCCTTGGGCACAATTTCATACAACGCCGTCACCGTATGCCCTGCACCGATTTCTCCGGCGTCGACTTTGTCGTTGCTGAAATCCTCACGCTTCAAGGCGCGATTTTCATAACCCAATAGCCGATATTCGCTGACTTGCGCAGGATTGAACTCCACCTGCAGCTTCACGTTTTTCGCTACTACTGCGAGGGTCGAGCCGAGTTGATCCACCAGCACCTTGCGCGCCTCGCGCAGGTTGTCGATGTAGGCGTAGTTACCGTCGCCAGCGTCGGCCAGTTGTTCCATCAGGTGTTCATTGTAGTTATCCACACCAAAACCCAGGGTGGTCAGGGACACGCCGGTTTTGCGTTTATCCACAGCCATTTGTTTGAGGCTGTCGAAGTCGCTGATGCCGACGTTGAAGTCACCATCGGTGGCCAGCAGGATGCGGTTGATGCCTTTGGGGATAAACGCCTGTTGCGCCATTTGATAAGCCAGTTCGATACCCGACGCGCCGGCGGTCGAGCCGCCCGCCGTCAATTGATCGATAGCGGTACGAATTTTCGCTTTTTCCCGTCCGGAAGTCGGCTCCAGCACCACACGGGATTCTCCGGCGTAGACCACCAGTGAAACCCGGTCCTGCTCGCGCAATTGATCGACCAGCAATTTCAGGGTGCTTTTGACCAGGGGCAAGCCTTCGCGACGGTCCATGGAGCCGGACACGTCCACCAGAAACACCAGGTTTGCCGGGGCCAGTTCCGCCACCGCGCGGTCGGAGGCCTTGATGCCGATGCGCAGCAACCGGGTATGCGGGTTCCAGGGCGACGGCGCCAGCTCGGTGGTCACGCCGAACGGCGAGCCATCGGTGGGCAAGGCGTAATCGTAGGGGAAGTAATTGACCATTTCTTCCAGGCGCACCGCCCCTTCGGGAGGCAAGCGCCCCTGATTGAGCAAGCGGCGGACATTGGCGTAAGCGCCGGTATCGACATCGGCACTGAAGGTCGAGACCGGCGCCTCAGTCACGCTGTGAATCGGGTTATCGGCCAGCGCCTGATACTGCTCCCGCTGTTCATCCCGATAGCCCTGTGGATAAGCCTCACCGGCCGGCATTGGCGCGAAAGCGACCAACGGTGCAGGTCGCGCACTGTGCTTGGCCAGCGCGGTGTCCGCCATGGCCGCCTCACGCACCAACGCCTCAGTTTTCAGCTCACCTTGAGCCGGGGGCGCAACCGTTACGGAGTCAGGTGTGGATGAAGCACCGCAACCGGCAATGGCCAGCAACAACCCGGCGGCGAAACCCTGGGCGGCCGGGCGGAGGAACTGCAGAGGGAGGGACATGGGGGCTGACCTCAGGAGGAAATTGACTCATTCATCCTCTGAGACGGACAGCCCGATCAGTTCGGGTTAAGCCGAAGTGAAAAATCTTCAGCGGTGATAACGCCGCACCACGCTGCTGTTTTTCAGCACATGGCCTTTGATCTGCTCCATCAGCTGCGCACGGGTCAGGCCGGCCGGCAAGGCTTCTGGCGCCAGGTCCAGAGCGTAGAGCTGGATGATGTAGTGATGGGAGCTGTCGCCGACAGGCGGGCAAGGGCCAATGTAGGTGGTGGTGCCTTTGATGTTGGTGCCGCCCACGCCTTCGAGGGTGGATTTGGTGCCGACGCCGGCCTGGATCTGACGGGTCGAGGCCTTGATGCCGTAACGAATCCAGTGATCGACGCCCAGGCCTTTCTGGCCGTCCGGGTCGTGCATGACGATGGCGTAGCTGAGGGTGCCTGGAGGGCCGGCGTTCCAGCTCAGGGCCGGAGACTGGTTCTTGCCGCCGCAACCGCTGGCATCGCTGGCCTCCGCCACCGTGAACAGCCGATTGTCCGAAACACCGGGAATACTGAGGGTGAAACGCTCCTGGGCCTGCGCTGGCAACTGCACGCAAAGGGCGACTGCAACGGCCGCCAGCCAAGGGTTCAAAGAGGTCAATCGGGTCATACCGGAGCACCTTGTGCGGGGTGGGGCCGTCGTCGGCTCGCAAACTATAGCCGGACCGTTCGTGCGGTGGCAGTGGGAATTGGCTGAACCTGGGAATAAGCGCCAAACTTCTAAGTGAAACACCTGCCTGGAGATCGATCATGGCACTGCACCGCGTCGCCCGTTTCGCCGATGTGCCCCTTGACCGTGGCCTTGAGGTCCGAATCGACAAGATGAAAATCGTCTTGCTGCGGGTCGGCGATCAATTGCGCGCCTATCAGGGCAAATGCCCCCACGCCGGGGCTCCCTTGGCCAAAGGTGCGCTGTGCGAGGGACGGCTGATCTGCCCGTGGCACAAGGCGGCTTATCGGCTCAAAGACGGCGCGCTGTGCGAACCACCGTCTCTGGACAGTCTGCGGCGTTACCCGCTTGAAGTTCGCGATGATGAGGTCTGGGTCGATGACCAGCCGATGCCCAGCCCCAGCACACCGCCGGTGGACGATAAGCGGACCTTTGCGATCATCGGTGCCGGTGCCGCCGGTACGGCCTGCGCTGCGGCGCTGCGGGAGAAAGGCTTCGGCGGCCGGGTGCTGCTGATCGACCGTGAACCCGAGGCCGGTTACGACCGGACGGTATTGAGCAAGTTCGTGATTGCCGGGGAGATGCCGCCGGACGAAGTTCCGCCTCTGCGGGATGAAGATTTTTATCGTGAACAGCGCATTGAACGGATAAACAGCGATGTTTTGGGCCTGGATACACCGAACCGGACTCTGCGACTGGCCGACGGTCAATCGTTGAGCTACGACGCCGCCGTGATTGCCACCGGAGGCATACCAAAACCCCTGTCGCTGCCCGGCGCCGATCTACCGCAGGTATTCGTGCTGCGCTCGAAGGCGCAAGCGCAGCAGATTCTGAAGACGGCAAAACCCGGCCAACGGGCAGTGATTGTCGGCGACAGCTTCATTGGCCTGGAATCCG
Organism: Pseudomonas sp. EL_65y_Pfl2_R96; assembly: GCF_963970905.1. Lineage (NCBI taxonomy): Bacteria > Pseudomonadati > Pseudomonadota > Gammaproteobacteria > Pseudomonadales > Pseudomonadaceae > Pseudomonas > Pseudomonas sp. EL_65y_Pfl2_R96. The sequence goes on from NZ_CAXAQH010000021.1 coordinate 9,587, forward strand.
CTTCGTCCCTGCGTCAGTACGGCCTGGACGTCACCGTCCTGGCCCGCCATGCCATCCCCTTCAAGGCGCAATTCGGCGACGCCGTCGGCAAGGCGATTCGTGCCCTGCACGAGGCTAACGGCGTGGTGTTTCATACCGATGGTGAAGCCGCGAAGATCGAAGGCACAGGCAAGGTCGAAGCGGTGCTGCTGGACAACGGTCAACGCATTGCGGCGGACCTGGTGTTGGTCGGGATTGGTGTCACCCCGGCAACGGCCCCGTTTGCCGATCTGCCAAAAGAAAAAGACCAGTCATTGAGGGTCGACGGCGGAATGCGCGTGACCGACGGGCTCTGGGCCGTCGGCGACATCGCGACCTTCCCGCTCAACGGCCAGCCTCAACGGATCGAGCACTGGCGCCTGGCCCAACAACAGGCGCGGATTGCAGCGGCGAATATGCTCGGCGGCGACGAACGCTACCTCGACGTGCCGTATTTCTGGACCTGGCACTTCGGCAAAAACTACGACTACCTCGGACACGCCGAGGCCTGGGACGAGGTTGAATTCAAAGGCGACCCAGAACATCCGCCGTTTATTGGCCTGTTCGGCAAGAACGGCGTGGTAGCGGCCGCCGTTGCCTGCGATCAGGAACGGGCGATGGCGATGCTCGCCGAACGAATGAAACAGCCGCTGTCGGTGGATGAGGCGTGGCGCCTGGTTCGTGACCTGAGCTGACGGCGACTTTGTGGCGAGGGAGCTTGTCGGATCGCCGCACCGTCCCGTTCGTCTGCGAAGCAGACGCAAAATCGGCGACTGCGCTCTATCAGATACAGCGCGGTTAATGGCATCGGGAGTCCTTCGGCCTGGAGCGCCAGCCCGGTCCAGCGGGAGCAAGCTCCCTCGCCACAGATGAGCGAACGCCTAGAAATGGCTCATTGGCTCGCGGTTGTCGTCATCTTCGGCTGGCAGGCGGATCACCAGCGGATGCTCGAGCGGCGCCAAAGGCGGCGGTAGCTCGGCCGGGTCGACGGGGAAGACGTGCGTAATGACATGGCTGACATCGCCTTCCTGATCGTTGTGAATGGTCATCGAGCCCGGTGTGCGCAGCTTCTCCAGGCGGTCACCGGTGAGCTTGAAGCTTTGTCTCAGCCCCTGATCGTCCGCCACCGGCGCCGGCAAACGGCGTTGGGCGAAGCTCTTGCTTTTGCGCTGTTGATAACGCGCCCACGCGATCAGGATCACCGCGTTAAACGACGCCACCCACAGGTAAATCTGCAACGTACCGAGGGCGTCGAAAAATGACGCATCGATACGCGGGCCGTCATGGGTATCGATCAATGGCCACAAACCTCGCGCCAGCAAATACAGCAGCCCGATCCACGCCAGTACGGTGAAGAAAACATCGATCACGACCAGAAAGGGTCGCTGCCGGGTTCTGATGATTTTCATTTGATGACCTCCTCTTCATCATCATTCAGCGGCTTGATGCCCCGGTCCGGACTGACCCAGCGCGCGCGCTTCTGATGTTGACCGAACAGCACTTTGGGGAAGCTGACCAGGGTGGTGAGCAGGCTGATGAGCCAGAACACCAGCGGATACCAGACCACCCAGAACATGGTCTTCCCGAGGCCCTTTTCGTAACGGCGGTCGATCAGGATGCTGACGGCGAATTGCACCAGGCAGACCACCGCCAACACCAGCCCGGTAAAGGCCGGTGGCATCAGGTGATCGACGGCAATGGCGGATGGCATGTCGACGAATTTGCCGACGCCCCAAAAGATCACCGACAACAGAAAGGTGAAGGCCCAACCGGTGGACAGGCAGTATTCGAACAGCAGCGGCCACAGGTAACGATGGCGGTATTGCCAGATGCCGCGAATGTTCTTGAACAGCACCTCGGCGCCGCCCTGAGCCCAGCGCAGACGCTGTTTCCACAGGCCGCCGAGGGTTTCCGGCATCAGGATCCAGCACAGGGCGCGGGGCTCGTAGAAAATGCTCCAGTGATCCAGTTGCAGTTTCCAACTGATGTCGATGTCTTCGGTGATCATGTCCGGGCTCCAGTAGCCGACCCGATTCAGGGCCGTGCGACGGAAAGCGACGATCACCCCGGAGACGGTAAAGATCCGCCCGAATACCCGTTGGGTGCGTTTGATCAGGCCGATGATCGACGAGAACTCGCCGACCTGTACGCGGCCGACCAGGGTCGAACGGGTGCGGATTCGCGGGTTGCCGGTCACGGCGCCCAGTCGCGCATTGTCGAGCATCGGTGCTACCAGATACGCCGCGGTGTTCGGCGCCAGCAGCGCATCGCCGTCGATGCACACCAGATATTCGCTGCGCGCCGCGATGGCGCCCATGCGCAGGGCCACGGCCTTGCCCTGGTTTTCCGCCAGGTGCAGCACCCGCAGACGCGGATCCTGCGCCGCCAGTGCATCGAGCACCGCGGCGGTGTTGTCCTTCGAGCCGTCGTTGATCGCGATCACTTCGATGTTCGGGTAATGCTGGGCCAGCGCCGCGTGAATGGTATCGGCGGCGTTGTCGCCTTCGTTGTAGCAAGGGATCAGGATCGAGATCAGTGGTTCGCCGGCCAGCGGGGGCGGCAAGGTATCGTCCTGCCACGGCCAGTGCCGCTCCCAGTGCAGCCAGAAATACAGGCCGCCGGCGATCCACAGTCCCGACATGAACAGTGGATAGAAGAACACGAAGTCCATCAGGAATTGCCCGGTGAGCAGAAAGATCAGCCCGAGGGGAACCCCAAGGACGATCGCCAGAACCAGCAGGGCCAGAAGTCTATCCAGCATGTTATGGATTCCACTTGTTGGAGAGCGCGGGCCGCACGGTTTTCAGGTCCGGCTGGTTCTCGAGGAAGTTGTCCGGATAGTAGCCAAAACTGGTGGCGCCCTGACGCTTGAGGAGGCCCATCCAGCCGGCCAACTGCCCGCTGTCGATGTCGGTGTGTTTCGTCCAGTCGCGGGCCTGCAATTCGAACACTGTGCGGTTGAGTGCGCCGGGGCGCGATTTGACCGTCGCCACCAGCTTTTCGAGCCAGGGGCCGGATTGCTGTTGGCTCTGTTTTTCCATAAGCGGCATGGCCATCGGCGCCGTCCAGTCGTAGGCACGCAGGAAGTCGTCGAGGTTCTGCGCGAACCAGGCTTCGCTCTCGGGATTGAGCATTGGCTCGGCGAAAATATTGCGCGCTGTTTTGACTTGCGGACCGCGAATGGCGCGAACCTTGGCGGTCAATTCGCGAGTGAAATCGATCAGGTAGCGGCTCTTGAACCGCGCCCAGCGTTGCAAGGTCGCCGGATCGGCGCGCAGGGCGGCAATCGAACCGGGCAGACCGTTGGCGGCATACACTTTCAGGGCTTTAGGCCCGGCGTCTTCGAAGTCCGACAGCACCGCGTCATCGTGATAGAGGATGCCGTCGACCGAAGTCAGGCGTGCCACGTCTTCGTAGATTTCACCAATGATGCGCCGCACGTTCGGATCGAATGGCGACAAGCGCTTGTACTGATCCGGATCGATCGACGTGGTAGCGGTTTTCGGGTTCCAGCGAGTGACCCGTGGCAACTTCGAGTCCAGGGCAAAACTCAGCACCGGCATCCACGCGAAGACCTTGACGTTAGCCCGAGTACGCAACTGCCAGGCCACGCGGTCGAAGAGGTCGGCGCGCACCGGCAGGTGACGGTTGGGGAAGTACAGCGAATGCACCAGGCCATCGCCCGCAGGGTCAGCAAAGGCTTGCAGGAATACGGTGTTGGCACCCATGTCGGCCATGCGCTGGATCAGTTTGCCGAGGTTGATTTCCTGTTGGGCCGGGTCCGCGTCGTAGACGTTGTCCAGGTCCACATGCACCACGCGCATCGGCGATTCGGTCTGCACCGAGACCATGCTGTTGGCGAAGTGCTGGCCATCCGGGTCCGAGGCCACCAAAAAGCGCGGGCTGCTCATCAGGTCGTCGAGGGCATCGAGGCCGTCTTCCAGGGTCAGGGCCATCTGATACCCCTGTTCGTTGACCACTTGCAGCGAGGTGCCGTCCGCCGCGCCGTATGGCCAAACCCACACACGCGGTTTGTAACCGGTGACCTTGCGGATTTTCTCCGAGATGGCCGCCACGTCGGCGCGCATCCGGGCCTGGAATTGGGCTTCGGTTTCATAGCGCCCGGTAGCGGCGTCATAGCGCCGGGTCGCGGCCGCCGGTTGCAGGTTGCCTTGCGGGTTGGCCAGCACGCCTTTGTGGCTGGCGTCGGTGTGGGCGGCGATTTCCACCAGGCCGGATCGGGAGACCTCGCGGATCTGCTCCCAGGTCAGGAAGTCCGAACGCTTGCGCGGCGTACCGGCGAAATCCACCGGCTGGTTCAGCGGCGTATCGATCCACACCCCGACCGGCGCCAGCAAGGCATGCCAGTTATAGGCGCGCAGCACTGGCAACACGCGGGTGTAGAAGCTCGAATAACCGTCGTCGAAACTCAGCACGATCGCCCGGGGCGGCAGCTCGGGGCCGCCGTTACGAGCGGCGATGATCTGGTCGATGGTGACCGGTTTGTAGTTGTTCTCCCGCAGCCACGCCAGTTGCTCGATCAGGCGCTCGGTGCGCACGGCCACTACCGCCTGATCGGGGTCACGGTCTTCGACGTCGTGGTACACAATCCCCAGCACATGGTTTTTCGGCCATGGTTTTTCATTGGCCGCCACCGGGCGTTCGGACGGCGGTGCGAAGGCCGGGGCTTGCTGGGCGCAGGCGCTGATCAACAGCGTTCCCAGCAGAAGGATGAAACGCGAAATAAAAGGCATCTTCAAACTCTTCTAGAAGCGGTAAGTGAGGTCGACGAGCAGGCGCAGATCGGTTTCGCGGTCGCCGTCATACGGCCGGTTGATCACGCTCAGCAGACCGCCCACCTCGAATACGTCGTTCCAGCTGTAGCGCTGGCCGTAACCCAGCAGGGCGATACCGCCGGTGCCGTGATCGCGCTGGCTATAGGTACCCGCACCGGCCTGGAACTGTTGGCTCCAGGAGGTTTCGTAGCGGTGATAGAGCACATGATTGACGTTCACCGTCGGCAACACGCTGAAGTCGGATTTGGGGTTGAAGTACGGCACATCGTCGGACTTGGAGTTATGGCTGGTGCCGACTTCCAGGCCGAGGTCGACTTGCAGCCTCGGCGCACGGTAAACGCCCTCGCGACCGGTGAGCACGGCTTCGACACGGTTATTGCCGTCGCTGAAGTGCGAGGGGCTGACCGCCAGTTTCCACTCACGGCTTTCATTGGCGCGCCAACGGATGAAACCGCTGCCGCCATTGGCGGTGATGTCGCTGTTCAAGGCCCGCAACGGCGTTTGTGCCGACAGGTATTCGAAGCTGCCGCCGTACTGCCAGTGATCATCGATGTCTCGGGTGATTGCCAGGCGCGCGCCCTGTTTATCGCCGAAGCCGTAGGAATGGTTGGAGACTTCCGCTTCCAGGGACATGTCGCGGGTCCGGCGTTCGAGCCCGACACGCTGGAAACGGTGGTGGCCGGTGCCTTCCTGGAAATCGCCGGTGGCGTAACCGGCACCGGCGAACAGGCGCCAGTCTTCATCGATGGGCGGGCTGTACAGCGTGGTTTCGATGCCGAAATCGCGGCTGCCGTTGACGGCCCCGACATCGCCGTTGCCACCGCCATAACTCTTGCCGCCGTAGGCCTCCACTCGCAGCTCGGCCATGTCATGGACCTCACGCTGACGCTGCAAACGCTGCACTTGACGGTTGCCCGGAAAGCGCGCGACCACATCGTCGGTCAGTGCATCCAGCTGTCGCCATTCCTGCAGGTCCATGGCGGTATGGCCTTGAGCGACTTCCAGCCCGATATCCCGCGGGGCCACGCTCTCGGTTTCCTTGAGTTGACTCTCGGCGCGCCGTGGCCAGTCCCGGGCCAGGTACAGATCGGCCTGGGCCAGACGCAGGCCGAGGTTGCCCGGGGCCTGATCCACCAGCGTCTGCAAACGCTGCTCGCCCGAGGGCAGGTCGGCGCCGTAGGTGCCGGCCTGGGCGGCGAGTTGCTGCGCGTCTATCCATTCATCGTTGGGATTGCCCACCGGCAAGCCCTTGAGCTCGATCCGCGGCTTTTGGGTCTTGGCCTGGTCTTCGGCGACCTGGCGCGCTTCATCGGCCTTGTCGCTTTCAAGCAAGGCGTAATAGAGCGCGGTGCTGTCTTCCAGGCGATCGCCGACATCAGCATCCGGCGCCACCAGCACCTGACGATACAAATCGGTGGCGATTTCCGGCTGACGCTGGTCCAGATATGACGACGCCACCCAACGCAGGGCGTAGGTCGGAATCTTCACGCCTTCGGCGAGCAGGGTCTGGTATTCGGCAATGACATCGGCGGTGCGCGCACGGGCCTTGAGGGCACCCATGCGGTCGATTCGCCAGCGGGTGACGTCATCGTGGGCCGCTGGATCCGGCGTCCAGGTAGTCAGTAACTGGTCGTAATCGGCCAGAGCTCTATCGGCGATCACATACCGTTCTTTTTCGCTGCGAGTGGCCAGTTCGACCAGACGCACGCGTTCTGCCGCCAGATCACCTTCGAGATGGCGTTGCAAGACCGGATCAATCAACCCCGGCCGTTGACGCGCCAGGCGCAAGGCCGGTTCCGGCAAGCGGGCGCGTTGCAGGGCAATCACGTATTCCCGAGCGACTTCGGGCTTGCTGCCCGCGCGGATGAAGGCCTGGTCGTATTCGAACAGTGCCTCATAGGTGGCGCCGGCGCGGGTCAAGGCGTAGGCCAGGGACAGGCGACGGGAAGGATCATCCGGTTTCGCCGCCACCAACGCCCTGGTACGGGTAACGGCCTCGTCAGGTTTGCCGGCGTCGGCCTGGGTCATCGCCAGCCCAAGCTGCAGGTCGGCATTTTGCGGCGCAAGGGCCAGGGCCTTGTTGTACACCTGAGTCGCCGAATCCCAGCGCTTGAGGTTGCGATAGGCCCGCGCGGTGGCGATCAGGGCCTGGACCGGCAACGCCCGATTGTGTCCCTGGGTTTCATAGACCTGGACGACTTCGGCGTCCAGACCGGCCCAGCTGGCAATCTGCAAGTGATCGCTGATCTGGCCGGTGGTGGCCTGGTTCACCGGCACCTGGCGCAACACCGTCAGTGCAGGCGTGTAATTGCCGGCCCGCGCATCGCGAACCATTTGGTCGTAAGGGGTATCGGCGAGCGCGGGCACCGGCCACAGCAATTGGCCGCACAGCGCAACGCGAAACAAGGGGCGAAGCCCACGATGAATAAAAGGACCAGCAATACGCGGCATTCGTCAGCATCCTTACATGGCCAGCCGGGTCGCAATGTCCCTTGCCCATTCGTAACGGAAAGCCGGGTCGCAAGACCCAGCCAGGCTTTATCGAAGCAGTTTTGCATGCAAGCGTAGTCAATAATTCGGGGCACAATAATTATTCAGATTCGTTACATTCGGATCTCCTCTCAATGCCAGCCAGTCAAGCCCGCTCCCACAGTTCCGCACATTGGCTGACTGGCATCCGGGCCCCCTCCTCCCTCACCCGTTTTCGAAACTCCAGATAGCAAAACGCCCGGCGTCCGCGTGTTGCAGAGGCCGGGCGTTGCGCAGAAGCCTGCGGCTTTACTGGATCGTGGTAGTGCCGCCGATTTTGTTCATCACAAAACCGACAAACTCTTCAACGGTCATTTTCTGGCCGTTGAAGTCCACTTGATTGTTGGCGTAGTGCAGTTTGGTGACGACGTTGTTACCGTCCAGTTTCGCCAGTTGCGTGCCGACTGCCATGCTGCTGAACATGTCGGCGGTGGCGCCCGCTTGATCGGCGATGAGCTTGGCGTCGGTCTGGCCGTCAATTTGCGACTGCACGGTGAGCACGTCAACGAGCATTGGCTTGGACACCAGGACGTTGAACTCCAGCAACGCAATCAACTGCTTGACCAACTGGTCTGGCGGCAGGTCCATGGATTGTGGTTTGGTCAGGTCCAGCACCAGGTTGGCGCGGCTTTCGCCGTTGCTGGTGTTGAACGACAGGTTTTCCAGGGCCACCTGGGGACCTGCGGCCAGCAGTTTCTCCAGGCCGCTCTTGACCTGTGCTTCTTCGGCCGGGGTCAGGTTCAGCTGCGGCGCCGGTAGACCAGCGGCAGTGGCTTCAGCGGCGGCCCGCTCGTACGGTTGCAGTCTGGTCTGGTAGATCTGCATCAGCGACATCGTCGACGGGATGTCGAGGTTTTTCAGGCTCATGGCCAACTGCGCGGAGCCGACAACCTTGCCGTTCAAGGACACTTCACCGATCTTGTAATCAGCACGCCCCGAAGCGTTGGTGCCCGACTCCTCGGTCTGGTTCTTCATTTCAAAGTTCTTGAAGCCCAGTACCGACTGTTTGGGACCGAAGGTGGTTTTGCTGTTGGTCAGCTCGAGGGTGTTTTCGCCGACGTAGTAGCCGTAGGTGCTTTTGTTCAGGTTACTGGCCAAGGTCAAGCCGTTGAGCTCGACCTGCACCGGGGTCTGATCTTCGGCCACGGTGGTCAGCTTCAGGCTGTCCATGTAACCGTCGGCCTTGACCTTTTGCGCCTGGGCGCTGGCGGCCACGTCGAGTTTCAACCCGGAGAACGTCAGGTTGGATTTGTCATCCAGTGCTGCTTCCAGAGGCAAAAACTCGAGGGTGCCCTTGGTGGAGTTGTCGTAGCCGATGTTGACCACGCCTTTGACCGGGGATTTGTCCTTGGCGGCGGCGAACCACTTCTCGGTCAGCGGTGTTTTTTCCAGCTCGTAGTGACTGGTGGCCAGGACCGGCAACCACTTCAACGACACCAGGCGCGAGAACGGCAGCGGGCCGTGTTCGATGCGGTCGACGAACAGCATCTCCATCGGCGTTTCACCAAACATCTCGCCCTCACCCTTGAGGCGGTAGTGCGCGGTGCTGCTGAACACATGACGCTCCAGCGACACCAGTTCCAGCGACGCCGTGCCGTTGGAACCTGCCAGCGTGGCTTGCAGCTCTTTGTTGGCGTCGGCGATCGAAGTATTCAGCACCCCATCGAGTTTGGAGCCGGTGTACCACGCACCGCCGGCGCTGATTGCACCGATGGCCACAACAATTCCCAAAAGCACGCCTGCTGATTTATTCATGAAATACCCGATTAATGTCCGTTGTTGAAAGTGTGGTCGTCTTCCCTGAACCCATGACGGGTGCGGTCACGACTGCGCTGAAAGTGGGGTGGAGATTAGCATTTGCGCCGCAGGACGGCCCAATGATTAAAGGTGAAAGAGTGTCTATGGAGGCTGCTGCCTGTGGACAACTGGCAGGGGTTGAGCGTTTCGGCGGTCATTCGATCACCTTCGCGAGCAAACCCGCCCTCACATTCGACCGCATTCTCATGTAAGAACGCGCTCCCACAGGTTGTGCAACAACCATAAAGGCACCGGAAAGATGCCTTTTGCATATCTGGAAACGGCAAACCTGCATTGCCCTGTGTCACTCAACGCACTCAGTCTGATAACGTGCGTCTATCGATTGCAGCCGGTATGCTTGGCCCGCAACTTCATGGACGCTTGCTATGACTCTGACAGAATTACGCTACATCGTTACCCTCGCCCAAGAGCAGCACTTCGGCCACGCGGCCGAGCGTTGCCACGTCAGCCAGCCGACCCTGTCGGTGGGCGTGAAGAAGCTTGAAGACGAACTCGGTGTGCTGATTTTCGAGCGCAGCAAGAGCGCCGTGCGCCTGACCCCGGTGGGCGAAGGCATTGTCGCCCAGGCGCAGAAAGTACTGGAACAGGCCCAAGGCATCCGCGAACTGGCCCAGGCCGGCAAGAACCAGCTGACCGCCCCGCTGAAAGTCGGCGCGATCTACACCGTCGGCCCGTACCTGTTCCCGCACCTGATTCCACAACTGCACCGGGTCGCCCCGCAGATGCCGTTGTACATTGAAGAAAACTTCACCCACGTGCTGCGCGACAAACTGCGCAACGGCGAGCTCGACGCGATCATCATCGCCCTGCCGTTCAACGAAGCCGACGTGCTGACCCTGCAACTCTACGACGAACCGTTCTACGTCCTGATGCCGGCCCAGCACCCGTGGACGCAAAAAGAATCCATCGACGCCGCCCTGCTCAACGACAAGAGCCTGCTGCTGCTCGGCGAAGGCCACTGCTTCCGCGATCAAGTGCTGGAAGCCTGCCCGACCCTGGCCAAAGGCAACGACGGCGCCAAGCACACCACGGTGGAATCCAGCTCGCTGGAAACCATTCGCCACATGGTCGCCTCCGGCCTGGGCATTTCGATCCTGCCGCTGTCGGCGGTCGACAGCCACCACTACGCCCCCGGCGTGATCGAAGTGCGCCCACTGAGCGCGCCCGTGCCGTTCCGCACCGTGGCCATCGCCTGGCGCGCGAGCTTCCCGCGGCCCAAGGCGATTGAAATCCTCGCCGACTCCATTCGCCTGTGCTCGGTGGCCAAGCCGCCAGCGCCGGTAGTGGCCGGTTAAGTCGCGGTCATGACCGAGTTGTCGCAAGTGTCGGTGACGGCACTCAAGGGTGTCGGCGAAGCCATGGCCGAGAAACTGGCCAAGGTCGGCCTGGAGAACCTCCAGGACGTGCTGTTCCACCTGCCGTTGCGCTATCAGGACCGCACCCGTGTGGTCCCGATCGGCCATTTGCGACCCGGGCAAGACGCAGTCATCGAAGGCACCGTCAGCGGTGCCGACGTGGTCATGGGCCGGCGCCGCAGCCTGGTTGTCCGTCTGCAGGACGGCACCGGCGGGCTCAGCCTGCGCTTCTACCACTTCAGCAACGCCCAGAAAGAAGGCCTGAAACGCGGCACGCGCATTCGCTGCTACGGCGAAGCGCGGCCCGGTGCGTCGGGGCTGGAGATCTACCACCCGGAATACCGCGCCATCACCGGCGACGAACCGCCGCCGGTGGATGAAACCCTGACCCCGGTCTACCCGCTCACAGAAGGCCTGACCCAACAACGCTTGCGTCAGTTGTGCATGCAAACCCTGACCCTGCTCGGCCCCAGCAGCCTGCCCGACTGGCTGCCGACCGAACTGGCCCGGGACTACCAACTGGCACCGCTGGCCGATGCGATCCGCTACCTGCATCACCCGCCCGCCGATGCCGACGTCGACGAACTCGCCCTCGGTCATCACTGGGCCCAGCACCGTTTGGCCTTCGAAGAACTGCTGACCCATCAACTGTCCCAGCAGCGCCTGCGCGAGAGCATGCGTGCCTTGCGCGCGCCGGCCATGCCGAAAGCCACCAAGCTGCCCGCCCAGTATCTGGCCAACCTCGGCTTCACCCCAACCGGCGCCCAGCAACGGGTCGGCAACGAAATCGCTTACGACCTCAGCCAGCACGAACCGATGCTACGGCTGATTCAGGGCGACGTTGGCGCCGGCAAAACCGTGGTCGCCGCCCTCGCCGCACTTCAGGCGCTGGAAGCGGGTTATCAAGTCGCATTGATGGCGCCTACCGAAATCCTCGCCGAGCAGCACTTCATCACCTTCAAGCGCTGGCTCGAACCGCTGGGCATCGAAGTCGCGTGGCTGGCCGGCAAGCTCAAGGGCAAAAACCGCGTGGCCGCGCTGGAGCAGATCGCGGGCGGCGCGCCGATGGTGGTCGGCACCCACGCGCTGTTCCAGGACGAAGTGCAGTTCAAGAACCTGGCGCTGGCGATCATCGACGAACAGCACCGCTTCGGCGTGCAGCAGCGTCTGGCATTGCGGCAGAAAGGCGTCGGCGGGCGGATGTGTCCGCACCAGCTGATCATGACCGCCACGCCGATTCCACGGACGCTGGCCATGAGTGCCTACGCCGACCTCGACACCTCGATCCTCGACGAACTGCCCCCCGGCCGTACCCCGGTGAACACGGTGCTGGTCACCGACACCCGGCGCGTCGAAGTGATCGAACGGGTTCGCGGCGCCTGTGCCGAAGGGCGTCAGGCCTACTGGGTGTGCACGCTGATCGAAGAGTCTGAAGAACTGACCTGTCAGGCCGCCGAAACCACCTATGAAGACCTCACCGCCGCCCTCGGCGAGTTGAAAGTCGGCTTGATCCACGGCCGTATGAAGCCCGCCGAGAAAGCCGCGGTGATGGCCGAGTTCAAGGCCGGCAACCTGCAATTGCTGGTCGCCACCACCGTGATCGAAGTCGGCGTCGATGTGCCCAACGCCAGCCTGATGATCATCGAAAACCCCGAGCGTCTCGGCCTTGCACAGCTGCACCAACTGCGCGGCCGCGTCGGCCGGGGCAGTGCCGTCAGCCATTGCGTGCTGCTTTACCATCCGCCGCTGTCGCAGATCGGCCGTCAGCGGCTAGGCATCATGCGCGAAACCAACGATGGTTTTGTCATCGCCGAAAAAGACCTCGAACTGCGCGGCCCCGGCGAAATGCTCGGTACGCGCCAGACCGGCCTGCTGCAATTCAAGGTCGCCGATCTGATGCGCGACGCCGACTTGCTGCCCGCCGTGCGCGACGCCGCCCAGGCCTTGCTCGAACGCTGGCCGGATCACGTCAGCCCGCTGCTCGACCGCTGGCTACGCCATGGGCAGCAATACGGCCAAGTGTGAGCACTGTCGCAGTTTCTGGACCCTGGCTTCAAACAAGCTGGTTATACTCCTGCAATTGTTTGCAAACGGATACAGACCATGACCGACGTTGCCCTCGCACCCGCCACCCCGCACGCTCCGTCGGTTATTCGGCTACTGCTTGGCAAGCTGGGCATCGCCTACGAAGAAGTCCTGGACCATCACGGCCTGAACACCGCGCGTAAAGTGCAGGCTGTTTTGCTGGATGACGCCGTGGGCGCGCTGATGGTGTTGTTCCCACAGAACCAACTGCTGGACCTCAACCGCCTCGCCGAACTCACCGGCCGCCGATTGACCGCCGTCTCTACCGAGCGCCTGGAAAAGATGCTCGGCAAACACAGCCTGAGCCTGCTGCCCGGCCTGCCGGCGCTCACCAGCTCGCCGTGCCTGTATGAAGAAAGCCTGCTGCGCGAACCGACGTTGCTGATCAACTCGGGCGAGCCGGGCGTGCTGCTGGAAATCACCAGCGACGATTTCAAAACCATGCTCACCAAGGCCAGCGCCGCCAACTTCGGCGAAGCCGTGAACAGCATCCGCCCGAACCTCGACCGCCCCGACGATGACCGCAAGGAAATCACCCAGGCCGTGCAAGCGTTCACCGCGCGGCGCATTCAGCAACGCCTGGAAGCGACCATCGAAATTCCGCCGCTGGCCGAAACCGCGCAGAAAATCATCAAACTGCGGGTCGACCCCAACGCCACCATCGACGACATCACCGGCGTGGTCGAAACCGACCCGGCCCTGGCCGCACAAGTCGTCAGCTGGGCAGCGTCGCCGTATTACGCCTCGCCGGGCAAGATTCGCTCAGTGGAAGACGCCATCGTGCGGGTGCTGGGTTTCGACCTGGTGATCAACCTGGCGCTGGGCCTGGCCCTGGGCAAAACCCTGAGCCTGCCCAAAGACCACCCGCAACACACCACGCCGTACTGGCAGCAATCGATCTACACCGCCGCCGTCATCGAAGGCCTGACCCGCGCCATGCCCCGCGCCCAGCGCCCGGAAGCCGGCCTGACCTACCTCGCCGGCCTGCTGCACAACTTCGGCTACCTGCTGTTGGCCCACGTATTTCCGCCGCACTTCTCGCTGATCTGCCGCCACCTGGAGGTCAACCCGCACCTGTGCCACAGCTACGTGGAACAACACCTGCTGGGCATCAGCCGCGAACAGATCGGCTCATGGCTGATGCGCTACTGGGACATGCCCGAAGAACTGGCCACCGCCCTGCGCTTCCAGCACGACCCAAGCTACGACGGCGACTACGCCGAATACCCGAACCTCGTGTGCCTGGCCGTACGCCTGCTGCGCAGCCGCGGCATCGGCTCCGGGCCGGATGAAGACATCCCCGATGCCCTGCTGGAACGCGTCGGCCTGACTCGTGACAAGGCCAACGATGTGGTCAGCAAAGTCCTCGAAGCCGAAGTGCTGCTGCGCGAACTGGCTTCGCAATTCAGCCAGGCCTAAAAGCATCGCGGGCAAGCCACGCTCCCACAGGATTTAGGCGATCCCTGTGGGAGCGGGCTTGCCCGCGATGAATTCCCCGCCGATCTACCTGATCACCACAACCCCTGTGGCGAGGGAGCTTGCTCCCGCTCGACTGCGCAGCAGTCGCAACCCAGCCAACGCGGTGTGTCAGATACAACCGAGGTCTCAGGCTTCAGGGCCGCTTCGCAGCCCAGCGGGAGCAAGCTCCCTCGCCACAGGATTAATCATCGACCTCAAGCCTCAGGCTTAGCCTTCCTAGGCTTCAAATACTTGGTCAACCCCTGAAACCAGATCACCAGCGCCGGGTTGCCCTTGATCTGAATCGACTTGTCCTGAATCCCCGTCATAAACGCCAACTGCTTGTTCTTCGCCTGCATCGTGGCAAAGCCATACGCCGCGTCCTTGAACGCAATCGCAAACGCCGGCTCCGCATACACCCCAGCCTTGCTGGTAATGCGCTGATCCTTCACCACGAAATGCCGAGCCACCTTCCCGTCCAGGGTCTGTAGCTGAAACACCAACGCCTTATCACCCAACTGCTGCTGAAACGAAGGATTAGTCCGACTGGCCTTACCCATCAACAAACCCAGCATCCACAGAAGAAAACGAAATTTCATGCGCACAGCCTCAAAAGAAAAATGAACGGCCGGCGCAGTGTAGCCGCTTCAAGCCAGAACGCCACCATCGAGTTGCGTTAGAAGAAGATGAACCGCTTTTCCCGCATGATGACCGCCAAGTCACGCTTTGCGTTTCACTCTGAAGGACCCGCCCTACACCTGATGAAACACATTCCTGTAGGAGCTGCCGAAGGCTGCGATCTTTTGATCTTGATGCCCTCAAACCTCTCGGACATTTCCTTCAAAACGCCGGGCTGTCCATGAACTAGGCAGCCCTCACCTTCACCGATAACCTCTGTCCGTCACCGCAAAATCGGTGATTCGGACGTGCAAGTCCGGCCTGGTGCACAATCGTTTATGGCTATTCATCGAGTGTTTTCTTATGCTCGCGAATCGTTATGGCGACTGTGCGTGGGAGACCTTCGGGTCTGCCGGATACTCCGGGCCGGTCTTGCACACCTATGCACAGTTGCCACCTCTTTCGAAGTGCGAGCGAAACGGTGTCAGCTCCTATTACCGGAAGATACCTATGATCAAGCCAACACCGAATCCCCCAGAAAACCCAGCCACATCCCCCTACGAATCCTTCGATTCCAGAAAACTCCACGAAGCCGCCGAACGCGCCCTCGACCACCATTTCGCCCCGCCACCCAACGAAAAACCCAAGCGCAAAGGCAAGCTCTTCACCGTCTCCCCCGACATCGACACCGAAGCCCTCCTGGCCAACGCCTCAGAAGACCTGAAGTCCATCAGCGCCATCGCCGCCGACCTGGCCGACGACATCGAAGGCACCCGCCGCTCAGTCGCCCTGGCGCTCAGCAGAATGGCGGATGGGGCTCATCTGATGGTGGAAGGCGCGCTCGATCACATCGAGTTGAAGGAGTACGGGGTTAAGCCGTAGCAAAATCGCAGACGAAAAAAAGGGGACATTACGTCCCCTTTCTCGATCTTCATTACCAGCCCGGGCTAGCGAAAGTCTTCTGCGCTTTTAGGACGTGACTGCAACCCTTGGAGCGCTGCCCGGTTGATATAAGAATAACTTCCCGCACCGCAACGCTGCCTGAACACAAGCTTGTCATCCTTGAGCACGGTCAGATAACTGACAAAGGCTTGGTTAACGAGGTAGGTGTAAGGACCAGTTTTGAACTTGATAATGTTCAGGTTCACGCTGCCTTCCGACGCATTCACAACAAAGAACTTGCCCTTGGGCGGTAAGGCACTCTTCGGATAGATCATCTCTATTTTTCCCGGCACGCCATAACGGTACTGAACAGAACCGGCCGCAGGCTTGCTGTTTCCACGCGCACAAACAGAAACCGTTTTGCCGCCGGCCAACGGACAGCTGAAGTAAATATCTTCGTCATCCGAGCACAACGTTCCATCCTGCCCGCCCTTCAATGGCGCGGTCTCTTGCGAGACGCGCTCCGGCGTTTGTGCGACATCGGCACAATTGGACAGGCACACCAGCTTCGAAAGATCCGGAACATCGCTTTCAGTAAACAGGTACGTCGCAGAACCGTCGCGGTTGCGGGCGTGGTAAACGGGGACGCTGACGGCCAGACCTTTGGCCGATACGGGCACCACAGAATCCTTCCCCGAGACGACCCAGCCTTCGGCACCACCGCACAACTCTTCCAAAGCGGCGTCACTGAAAGGCTCACTACCTGGGTTTGTGAACGGACTGGAGTTTCCTCGGCAGTCATAGCCATGCCAGTACGGCCCCGTCTCAGCCATGTCTATCGAAAAAATATACGCACCGTCGAGCACCACCCTGCCGTTGTTATAGGTAAAAACCAACCAACGACGCGACTTCGCCTGGGAGTAATTTTCGTCCTCGAGGATGTACCGCTCTCCATCTCGATACAGCCAGAAACCACTCATAGCCCCTGCCGACTCCGCGGTCTCGGACAGTCGTTTCCCGGAGGCGACGTCCACCAGGAAAAAATTGCTATCGAGCCTCAACACGCAATCGCTACCAGCACTCTTGCAGGACTTGAGTGCCGGGAACATCGGTTGCGCAGCCACAGGCAAAGAACAAAGTAACAACGCCAGCAACAGTAATTTTTTCAACATGCCTCCCTGGTTACAAACTCATTCCTGATCGAACAAAACGCTGCCGCTCGGTAACGCCTCCTGCGTTTTTAAAGCGAATAATCCATCACTTCTTCCAACCGCCAACATTGCCCACGAACAAACCGGTACTCGAAGACATAATCGGTATCCGGCTTCTGCAGGATCGCCGTGGCGTTGTTGCCCCGCTCTTCCTTGACGGTCAACGTAAGACCATCGGCCTCTCGTTTCACGCGATCCGGGATGATTGGAAACTTGATCTGATCGCCGCTGACACTGCGCTTTTCCATCTCAGGCTCGGGATCGCCGGCCACGGTGGTGACCATTTGCAGCGGCTGTTGTACGAATGCTTTTTGCACGTCTGTGCGCTCGGAGAAGGCTGCGAGGAACGTGGAAAATTCGGTTGAGGGACAAGTGACATTAGCCACGTCACCACCGGTTTTCAGAGGTTCTCGGATCAGGCCAAGTTGTTGTTTCTGATCCGCAATCATCTTTTCATCCTGGGCCGCCAGAAACTTCTTAATACTCGCCGCATCTTTGTATGCGCACTCCACGTCTATCCCTTTATCCAAATCGCGACCTTCGTAACAGTTCTGCAATTCCGGGGGATAGGCATTGCCGCGAAGAAACTCCAACGACAATCGGTCGCCATTCTTCACGAGGTGCAGCTCTTGGGTTGAATAGGAAACACCTTGGAATCGATTGTTCGACTCAGGTGTTTCCGTCAGAACAAACATGGACTTCCCCGCTCGCTCAGGGAATTTGCGCTCGAAGAAGAACACCGAGGCAATTTGTTCGCCTTCGACCTTCCACACATAATTCAGCGAAGGCTTCACCGCATTCATGGGTGCGTAGAAAATTTCAGCATCAGGCACATGCACGTCCCCAACCTGACCTTTAAGGTTGTTCTTCAAAAAGAACACCGTGATCTTTTGATCACCCAACGAAGCAACCACCGGCGGATGCAGCTCGCCGATGGTTTGTGGGTCACTTGCCGATGCCGGTTGAGCCGACAAACCGACCATGCATCCGAGCGCAGCAATAAAACTTAAGAGCCTGGCCAATTCCACCCACTTCCTTATTGATCAATCTTCAAATGTTTACGCTGATGGTTTCACGCTGCCTCAGGTGCGCCGCACTTCAGTTCTTTGATTTGCTCATTCTGAATCGGAATCACGCATGAGAGCTGCTTCTCTCCGTCCCCACGAAGCTCGAACAAGCTGAGCGTCAGGTGTAAACCATCGGCAGCAAATGCGTGATTATCAAACAAGGCACTGGCATAGCCATCCCAAAACGATTTGCCGTCAAAACTGCAAAACCGCTCGGAGGACAGCACTCTCCAGCCGCCGTTGGGCGCCAGAATCTGAACCGTCAAACAAGGGTTGCCAAAGGTGCTGACATAACGCGCCACGACATCGCCGAAGCGCTGGGAGCCGGACAGGAACACCTTGTTGAGATCAACCACATTACCCGGCTCATCAGCGACGATAGTGTCCAGATAAGCCGCACGCTCCAGGCTCATTCTGGCCATGCAGTTGTTGATAGTCGTAACATGCAGCGCCACACCGGGCTCGCTTTCCGTGGCTTCGAGCGGGCACGTGGTGTCGCGCAGCTTGATCCACGCGCGCTGGGCCTCTCTGGTCATCGCCATCAACGCCTTGCCCTGTTCAGGGTCGCGCCGCTGCTGAGACTCGAACCGCGCAAGCAGTTTCTTGTAACTAGCATTGAGCTGTGCGTCGGCTTCTTTGCGTGCCGCTTCCACGCACAGATCGATCTGCCAGCTCACGGTGGTCTCTTTGCATTCGTCCTTGGCCATCGCGATGGAGGCAAACAGGCATCCAAAGGAAAACGCGATAAACCGGATTAACATGTTCAATTTTTCAGTCCCTGATTTTCAGATCGCGCAGTTACGCGTTGCGGAATTTTCTGCGCCTTGCCTTCTGCGCTCATCGCGTCGCGGTACTGGCGGTAATAGCGCTGCGCTTCGTCCTTGCGACCAAGGCGCCACAGTGAATCAGCCATGTTCAACATCAACACCGTGCGCTTGCCGACCGCCTCGACGCCTCGATAAAACTTCAGTGCAAACTCATCGTTACCGCCCTCGGCCAGGTAAAAACCCAGGTCGTTGAACGCCTGAACATTTTGCGCCGGGGGATGACACGCCATGTAGGATTCCGGACTTAAAAAGCTCAGGCTCCATTCGATGGACTCTGCGCGGGACTGCGCCGGCTCGATGCCCGAGACATGTTTCAGCAGGTCCTTTGGGGACTGCGTCTCCAGGGCGGGATTGAGCACTTCGCCGTCTGCGGAAACCCACTGATTGCCTACCCATTTACCGACACAAAAGCTGGCAGAACGCTCAGCCAGCACGCAACCGGTCTCCATCGAGATCACATCGCAATGCTGTTGCGATACCAGTTTTTCTTCACCACTCTCGACCGACAACATGCCGAAGCTCACCGGGTCGAGCAACAAGGTTTTCTTGTCAGGACTGAGCCAGTCGGAGTGCCCATCGGCGCCAACGTCGGAGCCGAAGAGTGGGAAGGTTTTGCCGTTTGCGGTGAACCATGCGGTCGCCGACTCCACACCGGGCATCGTCCATTTTGTCGCTCGAAACGTCACTGTGCGCCCGTCGATACCGACTATTGGCGGATCTTCGGCAAAGGCACTGGCGGCGATGAACAGACTGCCGATCATCAGCACCCACTTAAGGCTGGCCATAGCCGATCCTTTTCACTGCAGGGCTTTCCGATTGCAGCTGCCTCTCCGTGACGCCATAAACCTCGATGAGCCCTTCCCAAGAACCTTTCGATCCAAACGACCGATAGCTATTGCTGTAGCTGTAATGCTCTAACCGTCCGGCCGTCGAGTAGTAACCGCGCCATTCAGGGCAGGATCCGCACCCGCCATAACCGCCAATTGAAACTAGGCTGCCCTTGGTTCCTTTCACGCAATCCATCGCCACGACCACGTTACTCAACATCTTCGTCTTCGCACCGTCGGACGTGAGCTGTGAAACTTTGTCGATGTTGCGCCGAAGCACTTTGCCGCCGATGTTGATTGTCTGGTCGGAACAGACCGGGATTACATGGGTTTCCGTGTCTTCCACCGTTACTGTTCGGCAAGACGAGACCAGCACCACTTCGACGCCGCCACACTGCATCACATCGCGCTGGGTATAAGCATCCGCTGGCGCAGCGAAAGCCGGGAACGAGAGCAGCAATGACAGGCCGCCGGCAAAAAAAAACTGATTCATTGAGTATTCCTTGTCGCCGTCAACCGGCCTTGTTGTCCCGCCAGACACTTTGCGTAGCCGTCGGCGATACCGGCTCATCTCATCAGCCTTAATCAAGCGGCGGCGATTCTGCGTCAACCATCGTCAGCAGTCGAAACTCGTTGTCCACAAACTCGTAGTAACGGTCCCGGTTACGGCTTTCCAGCGCATTCCCCTGGGCGTCTTCTTCGCCGTCGAGCGTCAGGCCAGAAACGATGATCAAGCGGCTATCGGGCTGGTAGACCATATAGAAAGTGTTGCCGTCGTAAGCATTTGGCAGCCCGCCGGTAACCTCTCCGGTGCGCGCGTCCAGCACTTCGCCGCAAATGGCGCCGCCGCCACAGCCGAGCCGGTGCAGGATGTAATGGCCGGCGAAGTTGACTTTGCCCTGGAGGGCTTTGGCTCGGGCGCTGTCCATCGCTGGACTGCTGTTTTCCTGCGGCACAAGTTCATGATGAGTGCCGGTGAAAACAGGTGTAACGCTGTATTCCTTGAAGTCTGGTTCGGCGGCGAACACCAGGGATGTGGAAGCTGCCAAGAGGCTGGCAAATAGAATGGCAAATCCTTTCACGTTGTTACTCCATCGGTGTGATGCATCGCCGGCATGCTCATTGGAAAGCAATGCTGCGCACGGCGGTCTTGATTTGTTCGAACCCTTCGGTGCTTATCGCCAGTGGGGTGGCTGAACCTGATTCGGCTGAGCCGATCAGCACCTGCTCGCCTTGAGTCAGGCAGAAGGCGATACGGCTGAACTGAGGTTGTTGCTTGTGGTGGTAGCCGATGATGAACCCTGACGACTTCCCCTCCAGTGACACAAACGTATAAGTTTGCGGGTCACCCGCCAACGGCGTTGGCAGCCAACCGTGATCGGTCAGGGTCGCCGGGCATTTGCGGTCGTTGCTCTCGCGCAGCAATTGCAGTTCGATCGTTTCATCCGACGGCGGCTTCTGAGTCGTCAGAGTGGAAAAGCTGCCGACGTTTTCACACATGACCCCGAACCACGTCTGGCTCAGGTTTGCCGACTTCGCGAAATTCCATTCATAGCCGCTCGACGTCTGCGCTTGCGACAAGTGAGGTGCGCGGGATGTTTCGGGCAGCTGTTTTGCCGCGACAAACACCAGATCGGGCGAGTTGAACTGCAGCCATTGATCTTGCGAAAGCGTCATCGAGAAACGGCAAGGCGTCATGTCGACCGAGGCTTCGACTGGCCCTTGAGCAACCGGCGATTGACCTGTCGCATTGCCGACCATCACGGTATCTGCGGCAACGGCGTGGCCCGTATGAGCAAGCGCGAACAAACCAGGCAGCAACCCGTGGAGGTATCGAGGTTTCACTTCATATCCTTCGAATTCATCAGTTCCAACTCACCATCGCGATACAACACCTCATACCCCATCCACGCCGGATCAACCTGCGGCATCACCGCCGACGGTTTGCGCAGCTCCCGCAACAACGTCGAGCCATGCGACAAGCGCCCACCCATCCGCGCTATCACCGCCCGCGCCGCTTGGTAGTGCGCATGTCGCCCCGGATCGAGGGTGTCTTCGAGCAAAATGTCATCGCCAAGAATGCCCTGCACCTGCCCCGGATAAATCATGAACCCGGTCGCCTGTTCGACCCCTTCGCGACCGTCCTGCCAGAAGCTGCCGTCGCGGGTACGGATGTCCGGGTGTGGCGCGAACCAGTGTTCGCGGTCGGCCAGCGGCATGGCGTGGTGCAGGCGGAAGAAGATTCGCATCAGGTTGTCGCGATACCACTCGCGCACTTGCAGGTAGTAACCGCGCAGGCCCGGCAGGCCGGTCGAATGGGCCACACGGATAAGCCCCGACCATTGCGGGAAGGCCTGTAACGGCAAGTCAGTCGGCGCCGGGCGTTGCGTGGCCGGATCGGTCTCCCACGGCAGCCGATGAGGGCTGTTTTCGAGGTTGTCGTAAGCGGTCGGCGGACGCCCGAGCCAATCGCCGCCACTGCTGGCCAGCGCCGTGGCGATGCACAGGTTGCCTTGCACCACGAACACGTAAAACCGGGTGAACCAGTCCGCCAGTTGCTGGCCATCGGCACCTTGCGCGACGAGTTCGGCCAGCTCCTGATCGAAGCGCTGCAAGCCGTGTTCAAGGCTCAGCAAGTGCCCGCGTCCAATGCGCTGCATGCGCAGGAACAACGGCACCGAACGCAGCAGCCGCAACGGTTGCCATGGCAGATGCGGGGTCGCGCCACCGACTTCACCGGCGTAGTTGCTGGCGCTGATGCCCCAGTCGGCGAGTCGGGCGAGGAACAGATCATTGTTGATGTAGGAGGCGCCACCAAACACCGCAGTAAACGGCTCGTTGTCCTGCAACACCCGCACATCCCAACGCGCCATGATCGCCGGAATACTCGCTGCCGCGCGGCGCTGGGCGTACTCCACCAGCACGCTCGGTTGCGGCGGCAGGATCTCGGCAATGTTGGCGGCAGTCAGGTGCCGGCGCCAGCCGTAATCGCTGATCGGCCGGTATTGCAGCAACCACAGTTGCGTACCGTCCCAGGCCCATTCGACGTCGCCGGGCACGTAGTGGAATACGCGCAGCACGTCTTGCAGAAAGCGCCACAGCAGCTCTTCGGTCAAACCGTGGGACGGCGTGAACGTGCCACTGCGCCAGGCATCGCCAACCCGCGACAGCGTTGCCCGCGAGGGGCTGACGTGACCATCGGCCAACGACTCCAGATGGCCTTCAACCCATTCGAGTTCTACCGACAGGTGTCGGACAAACGCGATGCCCGAGATCTGTGGCGTGATGAAGCGCTGCACCACCACTTCCTCGACACCCTCGGCCGTCAATTCAGCGATGCGTGTCGGCACGTTGGCGCTCGGTTCACGCAGGAAGGTCGTGCTCAGACCGGCATTCGCCGAATCGGCCTGATCTTCGCCATAACTGGAGGAGCGCACCGCCCAGGTCGCGTCGAGTTGGGCGGCGAGAAAGGCTGGCAGATGCGGGTCATTGCAATCGTTGAGGGTCAGCGCCACCGGCACCGGTTGCCGGGCCAATTCAGCCAAGCGCAAACGCCCGCCCTTGGTGTGCGCCACAAAACCACGCTCGCCGGATTCCAGCCACTGCGCGAACTGCGCCGGCGCGTCGATCCACGGGTAATGGCCCCAACCGGGCTTCAGGCTGATGGTCAGGTCGGCGCGGGCCAGAATCGCCGACCATGCGGCGGCTTGTTCAATGCCGAGCACGTTGTCCTGATCGCCCCAAATCAGCTCGACCGGATCGGTGATCCACTCCAACAGCGGCAACGCGGTATCAGCACGAATCAGATCCCAGTGCGGCACAAACGCGCGGCAGCGGGCATAGCCGTCGCCCATGCGTTGGTACTGCACGGGCGTCCAGATCTGGTTGGAAAACTTGCGCGCGAACAGTGTCGGTTTGTTCGCCAGCAGCCAGTGAATGGTCTTGCGGATCGGCAGCGGCGACATCAGCGCCGGCAGCCGACGTTGCCAGAGAAATGCCCCCACCGGCGCCAATAAAACACTACGCGAAAAATGCCCAGGACGACGTTGCAGCGCGTGCAGCACCAATAGCGCATTGACCCCGACCGCCATGATCGCGCTGCCCTTTAGCGTCATCGCCAACAAGGTCTGCGCGTAGGCGGCAAGATCCTCGCAAGGTGGCTGCGGGTTGCTGCCAAAACCCGGCAGCTCCAGCGGCACCACGGTGTAGCGCTGAAAATGCGGCAACGCGTCATCCCACCAATCGGCGGCGCTGCCGTTGCCGGCCAGCAGATACATCAAGGGCTTGCTCATGGACAATCCTCAGGCCAGATCGCGCAGAGCCGCGTCGAGGGTCGGATAACGAAACGTGTAACCCGCCTCGCTCAAACGCTGGGGCACCACGCGCTGACCGTCGAAGAACAACTGCGCCATCTCCCCCGCCAGCGCGCGCACTGGCGCCGCAGGAACGTGGAACCACACCGGACGCTTGAGGACTTTGCCGACGTTCTCGGCAAACGCAGCCTGACTGACCGCCTCCGGCGCCACCAGGTTGTAAGTGCCGTGCAGACTTTCATCGTGGAAGGACCGAGCGATCACCTGAATCACATCATCGCGATGCACCCAACTCATGATCTGCTGACCATCGCCCATGCGCCCGCCGAACCCCAGACGAAACGGAATCAGCAACGGCAACAACGCGCCGCCCGGGCCGAACACCACGCCGAGGCGCAGCACTACCTGACGCACACCGAACTGCGTGGCCGGTTGCGCAGCCGCCTCCCAACGCGCGCAGAGTTCGGCCATGAAACCGTCGCCCTTGCTGGCCTGTTCATCGAGGCTTTCGCTGGCATCGCGCACACCGTAAAAACCAATGGCCGATGCCTGCACCCACAGCGCCGGTTTGTGCCGCGCATTCTTCAACCAGGTCATCAAGCTGTCGGTGGTGTTGACCCGGCTGGCGATCAATTGCGCCTGACGCTTGGGACTCCAGCGCGGCCCGGCGACTGGCGCCCCGGCCAGATTGATCACCACGTCGAAGGTTTCGTCGTAACCGAGTTTGCTCAGCGAACGCACGCAGCGCGCCCGGCCGTCGAACAGGTAAGCCGCCTTCAGCGGATCCCGCGCCAGCACGCTGACCGTGTGGCCGGCATCGAGCAATTGGTTGACCAGCGTTTCACCGATAAACCCGGTGCCGCCGGTCACCAGCACGCGCTTATAGGCCCCGCCCACGAACGGGTTCGACGGTTTGCCTTCGCGTTGCATGCGCAGCGCCGCCAAGCCGTCGCGAATACCCGAGGCAGTGACCCCGATAGCGAACAGCGTCAGCAACCAGCCACGCCAGCCAAAATCAATCGCGCTCAACCCCGTCGGCAAGCTCGCCCACTGCGCCAGTTGCACGCCATACAACGCGAAAAACGCCCCGCCATTCACCGCCAAAACGGTGTGCATGATCCGCTCGATGGCCGGCAGCTTGCGGCTCCGATCCTCGACCACGAAATCCCATAGCGTCAGGCAAATCTCCAGGGCAAACAGCAGCGCAATAACAATCGCCCACGTGCCCTGAAATGCCAGATGCGCCATGCCCAGAAACAGAATCCCGTAGAAACACGAACGCAACGCGTGGATAGACAGCTCAAGCCGCGCACTGTGTCGATAAGGCAGCGCGACGGTCAGTTCGTGGTGATACAGGGTATCCAGCGCCCCCAGAATGGCCTGGGCGATCAGCAATGTAACTGCCCAATCCAGGAGAGAAAAATCAGGCATGGCTGGCGTCACTCGATGTGTGTGTTGAGGCGGAGGTGCGGCGGTCGTGGCGATAAAGCCAGAACAGCGGCGGCAGCAAAGTGAGCAGCGCAAAACTGTCGAACCACAGGTGCGACCAGACCTGCGCCTGGAGGGAAATCAACATGTCCTGCGGCGCCCAGAGCACGATGCCGGCAATCAACCAGCCCCATGCCATGGGGGTTTTGAGTCGATGGCCGAGGTGCACGAGGGCGAGCATGTAGAGGGAATAGCTTTGCAACGTGGCGCCGAACAAGGCGAGCCACCACACTTGTTGCTCGCGGGCGGCGCTCGGCACCACGTCCGTCCAGAAGGCGTATTCGATGGTTTGCAGGTAGCCGTCGAGCAATCCCGAATGGCCGGCCCAGGTCAGCAGGATGCTGACGAGCAGATGCACCAGTGCGGCGGCATATAGCCAAACGACCAGAGCTTTGCGAAGGGTGTTTGAAGGGACTGGCATTCCGTGTCCTGGGGGCTTCCTTGAGGGGCGCAGTCTAAAGGAAAACGGGGCATTGAGTGATTAATCACGGCGCCCGTTTCACCTCTGAAATTTCGAACGGACAATCGGCTAGCAACCATCGGCATCGTTGCATTGAACCCAGCCCCGAATTTCCTTTCCTTTGGGGGTTTTAAACATGATTTGCAGCCACCCGGCCTCAACCCCTTCCTGCAACACCGAGTCGCCCTTGATCAAATACATTTTCGTCATGTCCGCCAAAACGGGCGAACTGTGAATCGAGGTCTTTTTGTTAATCGTGAGCGTCACCCTGTCCCCCGCCGCCCAGCGTTTATACGCGGCGGAGTTGAGTTTGGCGGCGATGGCATCAGCGGTTTTATAGGGGAATGTGTAGATCAACTCCTCCGACTCGGGATCGCGGGCAATATCGCCGCCATTGCCAAAATAGTTCGACAACCGCTCATCCCTGACATACCCCATCGCCGTAGGGGAATACGCGTGAACGGTGTAGTAGTCGCCCAAATAATTAACGCCCGTATAGGCTCTGATTCCGACCGCATGAATGACGAAAAGCATCGGCTCGGCGTCGGGTTTAGCCTGAGCAAAGAAAGCCGCTTGCACCCGCCCGGTGGCCG
Organism: Pseudomonas sp. EL_65y_Pfl2_R96; assembly: GCF_963970905.1. NCBI lineage: Bacteria > Pseudomonadati > Pseudomonadota > Gammaproteobacteria > Pseudomonadales > Pseudomonadaceae > Pseudomonas > Pseudomonas sp. EL_65y_Pfl2_R96. The sequence goes on from NZ_CAXAQH010000021.1 coordinate 35,932, forward strand.
CTAAAAATGGCAGCCCGCCGATGTTCTTTTTTGTACCGTCGGCGCAATTTACGAAATCGACGCCAATGGCGACGTCGTCGGGGTCCTGGGATTCAGGCAGTTTGGCGTAGTTGAAAACGATAGAGCCCGAGTCTGTGTCGAGCGCTGGGAATGCTTCACTTTTTGGGGCTTCGCAGGTGATCCTGGAAAGGATTTTTCTCAGGTTTGATCTCTCACTTTCATAAAAAGTGTTGCACTGAGAAACAACGACAAAGCCCTGTGCTGTTTCTGCTTGAAGTGTGTTGCAGATTAATCCGAACCCTTCAACACCGCCCGGCCCAGGATAAATGACGTTTTTCATGTCCAGCAGCTTCCAGCCTTGCTGCTGCATCGACGCTTTGGCTGTCGCCGTAGCGTCCGAAAACTCCATGATTGATTCAGAATCAGGCAGTTGGATCATCTTGTTGTAGCGCTGTGCATTGTCGATTCCGACGACCGCCAAAATGTCCTGCAGATTTTTCCCAGTGACAATGACGGTGGGGAGATTATCGAAGTTGTTGGCGTAGTCCGGTTGGTTACGGGGCACAAGCTTGAGTACGTTCACGCTCCCATCCTGAACGCAGCTTGCAAACTTCAGTTCCGTTTGAGACACATCGAACGAGCAAGGTTGATCTTCAGCGAATGCATCCGCGCCCCCAAGGAACAGGCTCAGAACAACGGCGCCCATCAGAGCCTTCGTGAAGCCGTATCCTTTTTTAAAAATACAATCCATGTTGATCACTCAAAAATTTTCGGTTTAACCGGCTCAGGCGTCGTGTTTAAAAACGCTCAATCATCCGCCTACGTAGACGTAGACGTAGACGTAGACGTAGACGTAGACACCATCGGACATTTCCTTCAACACGCCGGGCTGTTCATGAACTATCCGGCGATTGCGTTCACCGATAACCTCTGTTCGTCACCGCAAAATCGGTGACTCGGACGTGCAAGTCCGGCGGGATACACAATGGTTATGGCAATTCATCGAGCATTTTTCTATGCTCGCGAACCGTTATGGCTGCTGTGTATGGGAGACCTTCGGGTCTGCCGGGTAATCCCGCCGGTCTTGCACACCTATGCACAGCTGCCACCTCTTTCGAAGTGCACGCGAAACGGTGTCGGCTCCTTAATTGCGGGATTACATCTATGTTCAAGCCAACACCAAATCCTCCTGAAAACGAAGCCACATCTCCCTACGAATCCTTCGATTCGAAAAAACTCCACGAAGCCGCCGAACGTGCCCTAGACCATCACTTCGGCCCGTTGCCCAACGAAAAACCCAAACGCACAGGCAAGCTCTTCACCGTCTCCCCCGACATCGACACCGAAGCCCTCCTGGCCAACGCCTCAGAAGACCTGAAATCCATCAGCGCCATCGCCGCCGACTTGGCCGACGACATCGAAGGCACCCGCCGCTCAGTCGCCCTGGCACTCAGCAGAATGGCCGACGGGGTGCAGTTGTTGGTGGAGCGAGCGCTGGATCATATTGATTCGCCGAATCCGGCGGAGCATCGGGCGAAGGGGTAGCAAAAAAGTAAGAAGGGGACTTAACGTCCCCTTCTTCAGCGTTTATACCTGCACGGCAAAATTTACAGGCAGTGACTAGCCTTTATGTCTGAGCCTTGCGAAACCAAACGCTTCACGCCGTCGCTCCCCCCCGGGCTACCTTTATCAGCTGACATCTGATAACAGGCCAACGCCCGGGACATATCCTTTGTTCCCAACTGGCCATTCTCAAAAGAAGACCCCAGGTAGTTCATCGCATCTGTGGAGCCCATGGAAACTGCGCGAATAACCTCCCTTTCTGCCTGCTCGGGGTGCAGGCAAGGGCCGCTGTAGTCGGTGGAGTTACCGTTACAAAAATAAGTGGCATAACCCAGCGCGCCGTTTGGTGTCGTCGATGCCGCTTTGAACAAAGCCTCAAGCTTGCTGGTTTCCAATTGAGACGCCATCTGCGAAAGACTCAATCTTGCCGCCGACAGACTCGCCTGTGGATCGCCCGACTCCGCAGCACAGACATAGTTTTCCAGGGACGCTTCAATCAACTCCCCAGTCAGACGGTATCGCTCAAGAAACCCTAGCCCACCCAAGCCCTCAGCACGTTGATAACAAAGGTTCTCCGCGCGGCTCATTCCGGGTCTACCGGGTGCGACAAGCTCCTTCTCGCTGATCGACCAATCCTCAATCCCCACCAGCGACCAGCACGACTTTTTAGCAAAGTTAAAAATCTTGATGTTGCTGTTACCGGCGCGTTTATCCACAACGTTCATGTGAGTGTCGTCGACCGTTTCGATCTCAACCCCTTCAGTCTTGCCTTCCATCGCGGCCATCAACGGAAACGCCAAACTGGAGCCAGTCTCCGCAGTAATAAGAGGTTCAAATCGGCCCGGGTCTTCTGTCCGCTTCAACACCAGTATCTTCACCGCCAGCGCAGTGAGGCGCCTCTGGGACTCAGCATTGGTGGAGAACGCCGGCAGAAACTGAGCAAAGTTCTGGGATGGACACGAGACGTCTGATCCTCGCCCAACAGCTGAACCACTCATGATCTCGGGCGCGATATTGTCCAGAAAGGCTGTACGCTCACGGCTCATTCTTGCGATGCAATTGTTCACCGTCGCCACATAGGCAGACGTGTCAGGCTTAATCTCAAACGCTTCGAGCGGACAATTCGCATCGCGCAATTTTATCCACACGCGCTGTGCTTCTTTGACCTTCGCCGTATACGCCGCCCCCGTGTCAGGTTCGGCTCGATACTGCGCTTCGAGCCGAGCCATCAGTTGGTGGTAACTCGTATTCAACTGTGAATCGGCAGCGTCCTTCGCGACCTCAGAACACCTATCAATTTGCTCACTTATAGTGATCTCGTTGCAATCATCCTGCGCAAACGCAGTGGGCAGACCTAGCAAACCACTAAGTGCTGCTCCAATGAGGAGCCTAATAAAGCGATTCATCCAAATCATCCTTGCTGTTTTTTTCAACCCCCCCTTAAAAGAGGGTTATGGCGTATTCAGGTGTTTTTTCACGTAAGCCTTTATTGAGGCGGCGTCCTTATAAGCAAACGTCTGTGGCACACCGTCACTAAAGCCGTCAATCCCGCTTAAGTACCTATTAGCCTGAATCAACTGATTGGGGATCAACTTACCATTGCTATGTCGCGCATAGGCATATATTTGATACAGAGTACCGTAGGTACCAATGCCTCTACTGTTAATTTCCCAAGAAACCAAAACAAATACATTCTTTACATTCTGAACCGGATAAAAAAATATCGATTCGACCTTAGGTGAAGAACCAGCAACATCATATTTATCAACTAACTGTCTAGCCGATACTCCATCGCCGTTTTTCACGTCGAGGACTAAAGACACGGGATACTCTGCATCTCCCGTTTCCAAAACCGATAATTCCGCATTTTCGACGACAGTTGTTTTATAGGGACCATCTATTACCGCTCCCCGCAGATAGAGGCTATCATCCTGCGCCACGGAAACCCTACAGAAGATAAATACCAATAATACAAAACAAAATTTACGCATCGTCCTTTTTGCCTCTCCTAGTTGTAAAAACTAATTTTTGCTAGGCGTAATGGCCTCAAATGACGCCTCTATATCAGATAACTTAGGATCACTTCTCAGGTTAGACCTAGGTACACATGCAGAAAATTTAACCGTGGTATCTTTCACACCCTTCACCCATAAAGAAAACGGGGACAGACCACGTTTTCCAGATCATTATTGAAACGTGGCCTATCCCCATTTCACTCCAAAAGTGCAAAAACAATCGGGACAGATTTATTTATCGAGTTCCGTTGCGGTTACCAAGCCCGATAAATAGGCGTGCCCACCTTTCACAAAACACAGAAATAAATCCGCCCCCTTTCGCTCTACCTTTCGCTAAGCGCAGCATATAAAATTAGCTGTAAACACACCACGCCTACCTGATCATTTTTTCTTAGGGGCGTTATAGTTATCTGGAAAAGTATTATCTAAATATTCTGAACGCTCGAGACTCATTTTGGTGACGCAATTATTTACCGTCACCTCATAAGCCGGCATTCCCTCATCATACTCAAAAGCTTCTATAGCGCAATTAGCATCTCGCAACTTCAACCAAGCCAATTGCGAAGCTTCTAACTTAACCAAAAATTTCGCGCCTTGGTCAGGAGCTCTTTGATATTGAGACTTTACTCTCGCGATAAGCTGCTTGTAACTAACATTCAACCTAGCATCAGCAGAATCATGTGCTTGTTTAATACATAAATTAAACTCCAAAGTTGACGTCACTGCACCACAAATTTTCTCACCTGAAAAAGCAAAAATCGGGAAAACCAAACAAACAACCAATATAAACGATTTCATAATCATCCTACCGATACTTTCTCAAATAATCAAAGCGGAAAACGGGGACAGATCACGTTTTTCAGATCATTATTGAGACGTGGTCTGCCCCCATTTTCACCTCAAACAAATCCACCTCTTCCTTAAAACTATTTACGTGAGGGTTTCGTGACGCATAAAGTCGGCACATTACCTTTATAGTACATGCTACGCAGAGTTTTCTTTTCCTTATTCACCTTAAGATTGAGAAACTCATCACTGCAAGCAGGCTTCAACTCTTTAAAAGATGAATTTTTTGGAGCATAAACAAAAATCCGATGAATAGAATACGTACCCATTCCATCATCGATATACCAAACTGAAAAATCCTGAAAGCCGTCAAAGTTATAATCCCCCACATCAACATGCATAACTTCTTCTGTCTGAAACGATATCACCCTATCCTTGAAACCAGTCTTTGCTTGCACCGTAACAGTTAAGTCTGTCTTGTCAGGCACAAGCATTACCGCCACTCCCTTCTCCGGCTCAAACTTTGTAGGCTCAGCAAACGCCACAGCACTCCAAAACGCAAAAACAAGTGCCGCACAGAAAAATTTGCTTTTCATATCCATCACTCCGCGGGTAACAAATTTGCTCGAACAGTATCTGTATCTGAAAGGCAAACGGGAAAGGCAAACGGGAGGCAAACGGGGACAGACCACGTTTTTTAGATCATTATTGAAACGTGGTCTGTCCCTGAGAAATCATGAACATCGTTTTCAAAGCAATAGTCTTAAACGCCGACGGGTGTTGTCGCTGTGGCGACTGGGCTTGGAATACTGGCGCAGTGGACGCGGCTCAAACTCTCGAAAAACCTTGGTGAGACTTGAGCGCGCGTTGCGAGCCGAGGTACATCAACAGGCGCAGGCGCTGGAGTAGATTTGTGGGGATCCCTCAGGATCTGTCCCCTTTCTATTTAGTAAAAAAAGAGGACGAGTAAGAAATGAGACGGCTCTATTTATTAGAGCCGACATTCAACCTCACAGACAACCCCACCCCCACAAACAAAATCACTTATTAAGCTTAGCAATACAACCCTTATATAGCTCCGCGTATTTTTTATCATACTTCAACTCAACAGGCTCATCCAAATCTGCCGATGCATTAAATAGCGCCTCATCTTGAACATAATACTTAACCCACCCAACAATACCCTCGCCAGAAGTTTTATAGAACAACTGAGCCAGTATGCGCTCACCATTATCATCATCAATCAACAGATTAATTTTTTCTTTCTTTGTATAACGAAATGGAAAGTCACTACTCCTAACCATCTCGGTCAGGTAGCCATAGCAGCCTTCACCCTCAGAGCGAGCATCAGCACCGTCTTGACCATCTGCGAAAGCCAATCCTGTAATTAAAAAAAGTGCTGCCCCAATGCATGCTTTGAAGGCAATACTAGGAACAAAATTTAAAATCTTCATTTACTCTCCTTTCTCCAGCGCCTCTACAAACCTAGCGCGAATTGCTTGAATATGAGTTTTATACGCATTTTGCGCACCTATTTCTTTAGAGTGCCAGCGTGCCCAGTTACCGTCATACTTGTTGATGTATGCAGCCTTATACTCCATGCCAGCCAACACCGAAGGCAATACTATGAAAACTTTTTTCTTATCTGTAACCTGTTGGTTGCCGCCTTGGCCGCTCATCCCCTTGTTCTCGAATGCCGACCAAGTACCAACCGGTGCATATTCTGGATTTGCTTCGAAGATTGCACCATCCCAACCATAGTAAGGAGGGCCGCCAAAAGCCTCCATCCCACCGGTTCCACAATTTGCATATTGACCCGACTCAAAATGGGCCGTCTCGTCGCGATACATTCGCTCGATAATGATCGCCATTTCTTTTCCATATTTTTCGTAAATCACTTTAATCGCTGCTTTACCGTCTGCCACAGTAAATAACCCGGCATGGGCTGCACCACCCTTCGGCTTAAGATTACTAATAAATTCTATAGGATGGAAATGATAAACTTTATTGGTGAATGCAACCTGCATCGAACCAGCCATTTCATCCCAGAATACAAGCTTATCTATACGCTCCTGCTCATGTCTGAGTAGCTCCGGTGAGTCCTCTAGTAGAGTTTTTAACTTTTCCCACTTTGCCTCAGAAGACTTTGCCTGCCACTCAGTAGGATGATTAGCAATCAACTTTGACCAACTACTACGTATTTCCGGATCACGCAGAGCCGCTTGAAGCTCAGCCGGAGTTACGTCATTGTCTTTAGTACCCTTGGCATCGATTTTTGTATACAGCTCCTGAAAAAATACCGGCATATCCCCTGGATCCAAGAATCCATCGGCGTTAGGATTGGATTCTTTTACTACTCTGAAACCCAGCTTTTCCCAATCATGCTGACAAATCAGCTCTCCCTTTTCTTTATTAACAAACCCAGTTTGAGGTTTCCCGTCATTTCGGACAGTAACTTTTACCCATTCCTTTCCTGTAGCATCCTTTACAATACTAACTCGATCCATCGAAGCATAAGTTTTTGCCTTCATAGCAGGTTCCTGCTCGGTGAATACAGGTGCTTCATCAGTCCCAGTTTTGGCGGCCAGCATCTGCCCTTCGTTCAAAACTAGGTACTTCTTCCCATCAACCAACGCCGCTGGATTTTTCAAGTAACTTTCTAGTTCTGTATCCGCACTAAAAACCTCGACATGAACCTGATGTTTGCTGTGAACTCCACCTTTTGCATTAGCAGGCACCTCATAGAGGCCCATATATCCTACTGGCTCGCCTGCCTTGATTGCTGAATTAGTAATAACCACGCTATCAAAAACGGTCGGTGTGATTTTTTTCCTAGTTATTAGTCGTTTCGGACCGACGTCATCCACGCAGCACCAGAATTTTTCTGGCAATACACCGGCCCCTTTGAGGCCGGTTCCTTCTGAGGGAATAAATGAACACTCCGCCATTGGGTATTTTTTTCCATCTTCAAGGAACAACCACTGAACCTTTCCACTATCAAACCGTATCATACTCCCAGTACAAAGCACTTGCTCCGGTGCAACCTGCGCCCCGCCATGTTCACCTACCGGGGCACTTCTTACTTTGAGCCCTTGTAACGAACTGACACTTGCATCGACCATCCCTTTCCAATAGCCGGGCGTTAGTCGCTCAGGAGGAAGAACTACTTTTAATCGCTCCTTGCCCTTGCTATTTCTTATTGGCTTGCCATCTTCTTGAGTAGCGAACCAAACAACATCCCCTTTTTTTAGCTCGGCAATTTTACCTTTAAGTATCCGTCCTTGAGCGAATGTATACTTACCATCAAGGGTAGGTTGCTCCTTCAGAATTTCGAACTCAACGCCATTATGTATATCACCTACAGCACTACTTTCAGCTTGATCTTTATGATGATTACGTGCAGGCCACCCACCATTTACAACTTTAACAATCCTACTAGTTTTTTCTTCTTCCGCACTATAAAGCTCATAGGGCAAAATATGCATATAAAGACTAAAAAAAATTAATTTATTGCTTTTTACTGCTTCCGACTTCTCATTGGCAGGAGACTCATACTCGTGGCGCACTAGACAAAATGATGTCGAATACTTTAAATTCGCACAACTTTTCGCCCCTATGTACTCCGAAGACAGATAGTTTTTATTCAATCTATAAGCCACAACCACACCATCACCGATACAGCGTACAGGCTCATCACGAACGCACTGAGGTGCGCTGGCATTAGTGATATGGATCCCTCCGTGCCAGAACTGATTACTTCCAAGCAAATAGTGCCCCGATGCTTCAGCTTCGAGAGCTTTGTATAGCTCATCAGCATCTTCAAACTGACTCCCACCATGTTTTCTTATGGGGTACTGAAAATTCATAATAGAAGCTTTGCTGGTCGACGGTTGGGTCGCCTTTTGAGCAGGTGCAGGCGCTGCTGCACCGGTCCTAAACTCTTCTTTAGCCCTTAGAAACTTTGTTGGAACAGGCCAGTAGAACGCCGGGTCTTTAGTGCCAAAATAAGTAAACGACGGCCCTTTTTTTGTTTGCGCTCCAAAAAATCTCCCAGCCGTACCGGTCGGGTTAACTTGCTCGACAATACCAGTATGGAATAACTTATCACCACCGCCCAACGGGTCCTCATTAATCCAAAGAGCAATGTCACCTTTCTTGACGTCCGGGGGCACCACGGTCGTGTAATAAGTGGAATCCACCATCACCCGCGTATCTTCATATGGAATTTTGTAGCCAGCACCCGTCAGCAATAAATTAACCATATGCGAACAATCGATTAATTTTTTACCGGCAGCATTTGTTTTTATGCCATCGCCACCCATCTTGTATACGTAGCCATGATTTTCGTAATTACCCGTTAAATCTAATGGTTCTGTCATTTCTGCATCCTGCAAATTAGTAGCAATGACTGGTTTCAGTGACTTCAGCGGTTTGCGATTTTAATCTGGTTAAATTATTCAGGGCGATGGCATTTCCTTTACTGGCGGCCAAGCGATAGCAATCCATTGCTCTGGACATATCCTTAGTTACCAATCTACCAGTCTCGAATGTATCACCTAGTTTATTCATAGCGTCAGGTGAACCCATTGACGCGGCGCGAATCAACTCCCTTTCTGCCTCCTCAGGATGCTGACAAGGGCCGTCAGGGTCAGTGTCATTGCCATAACAATAAAATGTGGACAAAGCAGAAGCGCCGCTTGCGAGGGTAGTGGCTGCAACCTTGAATAGGGCCTCGACCTTATCTGTCTCCAACTGCGACGCCATTCCGGAAAGACTCAAACTGGCAGCATTGAGACTCGCCTGAGGATCACCGGAAGCCGCAGCACACACGTAGTTTTCCAACGCGGCTTCAAAGAACTCTCCCGTCAGAGAGTATTTATCCAACCCACCAAGCCGCCCGTAGGTTCGCGCACGTTGATAGCAAAAATTCTCGGCAATACTCATGGTCGTAGTACTCGCTCCAACAAGGTCTTTCTCATTGATCGACCAATCTTCAACTCCCTCAAGCACCCAGCAAGTTTGCCGTGAAAAGTTGAAGATCTTAATGTTGCTGTTACCCGCCCGCTTATCCACTACATTGAAGTGACTGTCGTCGATCGCTTCGACTTCGACACCTTCTGTCTTGTCTGTGGCTACGGGCGCCATTAGCGGAAACGCCAAATTGGAACTGTTGACTCCCGTCGTTTGCGGCTCAAAAACCCCATGTTCTCCCACCGGTTTCAAAACCAGCGACTTCACCGTCATCGCAGTCAACCGCTGCTGGGTTTCAGCATTCGCAGAGAACGCCGGAAGGAATTGGGAAAAATCCTCAGACGGGCACTCATCCGCATAAACGCTGCCATGAAACAGGCTCAGCAGTGACGCGGCGAAAACCGCTACCGCGAAGCCATTGCTCTTCTTCAAAACACCATTCATGTCGATCACTCAGAAAACACAAAAAAAGCCTTCGGTTTAACCTTCTCAGGCGGCGCATTCCCCAACGCCTGATCCATCAAACTCCCCGCCTTATCCTTATCCGCAGCCCCCGGCAGCACCGGTGGCTTGATGCCAATCCCCGTCCCCGAGCCTGCAGACCCACCGGCATTAATCTTCACCACCGGCCCAACAACCGTAACCCCACCGGCATCCAGCTTGATGAAGCTTCCACCTGCTTTTACTGTCAGTTCCATCCCAGCTTCAATAACAATCTTGTCCCCAGCCTTGAGGTGAATCTCTTTCCCCGCACTGGTCAGCTGCGCAGTCCCCAACTTCACATGCTGGTTCTGCCCAATCGTCAGATGATCATCCACCCGCACTTCACTCTTGCGATCAGCAATCGTGGTCCGATGCTCTTCCGCTTTCAGCTCGGTGTAAGTGTTCTTCACCACCGTATCGTGGCGTTCATTCCCGACCCGAATCTTCTGGTCATGCTCAATGTTTTCATCCCAATCCCGCTGGGCATGAATAAAGATCTGCTCAGCCCCTTTCTTGTCTTCAATCCGAAGTTCGTTGTACCCGCCGCCGCCCGGTGAGCTGAGGGTTTTGAATACCGTGCGAGTCTTGTTCGCTGGCAGGTCGTAAGGAACCTGGTTTTCCTTGTGATACAGGCACCCCGTCACCAATGGCTGGTCAGGATCCCCCTCAAGGAAGGTGACAAGCACTTCCATGCCGATCCGCGGAATGGCGATGGCGCCATACCGATCCCCCGCCCAACTCGAAGAAACGCGCATCCAGCAGCTGGTTTTGTCATCCGCCAAACCTTCGCGGTCCCAGTGGAATTGCACTTTGATGCGGCCGTATTGGTCGCAGTGAATCTCTTCGCCTTTGGGCCCGGTGACCATAGCGGTCTGGCTGCCGAGCACGCGGGGTTTCGGGTGTTCCAGGGCCGGGCGGTAGAACACGTTCCAAGGGGTGGCGAGGAAGCGGTTGCGGTAGCCCTGGTGGAAGTCGTCTTTGTTGTCGGTGGTGTCGCTGGTCACGCCTTCTTCGAGTACTTGCGGCTGTTTGCCTTCGTGGACGACTTCGGTGAGCAGCCAGAGGTCGTTCCACTCGGTGCGCGGGTGGTCGGAGATTTCCAGGAAGTGGCCGCTGACGAGGGTGGTCTGGTCGCCATGGCCTTCGGCTTGCTGGTAGTCGGCGCGGTGGCGTTCGAGTGCGCGTTGGCTGAGGAATTTGCCGCGCGCGCGGTCGAGGAAGCGGCCGGGGTAGTCGTAGTCTTCGAGGTCCGGCTCGGTGCTTTCACCGTCGGGTTTGCCGTCGGGTTTATAGCCGGCTTCAAGTTGCAGGCGCGGTTTTTCGAAGTCGTAGTCGCGGCGGGTGACGCGGCCGGTGCGGGTTTCCAGGCGCAGTTTGAAGCCTTTGATCACGGGTTCGTCGGCGACCATGCCGCTGCCTTGCACATAAGCGGTGGGCTGGCCGAGTTTCGGGAACACCGTTTGATCGTCACCGAATACCAGTAAATGACCTTTGGAGGTGTGCTGGAAGTGGTAGTGAATGCCTTCTTCTTCACACAGGCGCTGGACGAAGTGCAGGTCGGTTTCGTCGTATTGCACGCAGTAGTCGCGGTCCGGGCACGGCTGGCTCAACTGGAATTTGTAGGCGTTGCCTTTGATGCCGTGTTCTTCGAGGATCAGCGCGATGATTTTCGGCGCCGACATCTGCTGGTAGATGCGCTGGTTGGTGCGGTGATGCAGGTATTGCAGGTGCGGCACCAGGGAGATTTTGTAGCGGGTCAGGCGCTTGCCGGCATCGCCTTGGGCGACGCGGTAGATCTGGCCGTGGATGCCAGACCCCTTCGGGTCGAATGCGAGGAACGCCTGTTTGTGCAGGAGTTTTCCCAGGTCCAGATCCGGGTTTTCGCTGACCAGTTCCAGGTCGAAGCGATACGGCTGGCTGATGCCTTCGGTGCCGGTGAACGACAGCACTTGCAGGTCGCCGGCATAGTCTTCGACTGTGAGGCTGAAGTGCGTTTCGTTAGCTGAGTTGAACATTGCTTGCTCCCTGTTCGGTAGTCATCCGTTACGCCCGCAGTCGAAGGCGTTGCAGCAAAGACGAAGTGGCACCCATGGCGTCACGCAATTGGGCGGCGGTGATGGTGCGCTTGGCCGCATCGAAAGCCAGCGCTGTTCGCAGGGCTGGCCAGCAGTGTTTGGGTAGGTTTCGAGGTGCATGCAGCTCGCGGTCGAGGTGGCCGTCGCGGGCCTCGATCGAGGACAAACGGCGGAACGGGTGTTTGCCGCCCGCCAGTTCGTAGAGCACGCAGGCCACGCCGTACACGTCCGCGCTGGCCGAGAGTGGCTGGCCTTCAAGCAGTTCGGGGGCGGCGTAGCCGGGGGTCCAGGCGTTGAAGCGGTTGCGACTCAGGTGCGGCAGGCCGGGCAGGATGCCCTCTTCCGCCTGGCCGAGGCCGAAGTCGAACAGGCGCACGCCTTCTTCGCTGAGCATCACGTTGCTCGGTTTCAAGTCGCCGTGCAGCACGCCGCGCGCGTGGGCGTAGGCCAGTGCGTCGAGCAGCGGCAGCGCGATGTCGCGCAGCTCCTTCCACGGCAGGCCCAGGGGCCGCTCGCAGAGTAGTTTGTCCAGGGTCAGCCCACGCATGAGTTCCATGGTGATGAAGGCCCGCTGGCAGTGGGTGTCCACTTCGAAGGTGTGAAAACGCAGCACGTTGTCGTGGCGCAGTCGTCGGGTCAGGGCGAACTCGCTGTAGAGCAAGGCACTGGCGTCCGGCGATTCGGCAAATTCTTCGCTGAGGATTTTCAGCGCGATGTAAGGGTCGGGATCGCCGAACTGTTCGCTCAGCAAGTCCCGTGCACGGTAAACCGCGCCCATGCCACCGGCACCCAACAGGCGTTCGATGCGGTAACGCCCCGCCAGCACGTCGGGCAGTTCAGCGACGCTGGCCCGGGTCGGCGCCAGCGCAGGCTCGGCCTTGTGCGGCTTTCCGTTTAGAGGCTTGGCAAAGGCGAAGTAAGTCAGGTTATTGGCTTCTTCTTCGGTCACCAGCAGGTCGTCGATCGGTGGCATGAGTTCAGTCATTGGCGGATCACCACGGCAGTCAGGTTGTCCCGGGCCGAGCCACGCAGAGCGCCGTCGAACAGGCGCTCCAGTGCAACGTGCGGCGCGGTCAGGCTCAGGGCGTTGCCCAGGGCATCGCTAGTCAGCCCTTGATACAAACCGTCGCTGCACAACAGAAACGCATCGCCGGGATAGACCTCGAGTTCGAGCACGTCCAGGGTCAGTTGCTCGGCAGCGCCGACCGCACGGGTCAGGGCGTGGGCGGCAGGATGAGCCTTGGCTTGCTCGACGCTCATGTTCTGCTCGTCGATCAGTTGCTGTTGCAGCGAATGGTCCTTGGACAGCTGATACAAGCGCTGGCCGCGCCACAGGTAGCAGCGGCTGTCGCCGGCCCAGATGCAGGCCGCGCGATTGCCTTCCACCAGCAGCGCCACCACGGTGCTGCCCATGATGCTGTCGTGGCGCCCGGCGGTGACGGTCAACTCCTGACCCAAGCGGCGGTTGAGCCAGTGCAGGCACTGGCGAATACCTTTGAGTCGTTCGTCGAAGTCGTCCTGCACCGGCAATTCCGCCAGGCTGGCAACGATCAACTGGCTGGCGATGTCGCCACCCTGATGACCGCCCATGCCGTCCGCGACCACCCACAGCCCCTGCTGTGGACAGTCGAGGAAAGCATCTTCGTTGCGCGCCCGAACCTTGCCCGGATCGGTACGCGCAGCGCTGCGCCAGGGACTGGCAACCGGCATCAGAGCTGCACCGGCATACGGAAGGTGCGCAGTACGCCCATGTCGAACGGGTTCGGCGTGCGCTGGCTCGACAGCAAGTAGTTGGCGCGCAGGCCACCCACGTCAGCTTTCAGCACCAGCACGTCGCGACCGGTCAGGTACTCGGTCTGCATCAGGTCGAACAGACGGAACAGCGACCATGGGCCGGTGTTCTTCTCGATGCCGATCGGGCGGCCAGCCATTTTGTCGAGGACCAGGCTGGTGCGACCGTCTTCAGCGTCGGTCGGCCATTTGAACGACACCGGCACGATCGGGCCGTGGCGGTATTCGATGGTCTTGTCGCCAAACTTGAACTCGGAACGGCTGACGGCCGGGTCGAGGGTGTACGGCTCCAGTTTGAACTGCACTTGCGGCTCGGCCGGGTTGATGGCGAAGAAGCTCTGGCGAATCACTTGTGCCGCCGCCATCTGGTCGAGGTAGACCTTGGAGATCGGCATGCTGTGACCGTCAATGCTGCGCAGGCGGTAGTTGCCTGGGTCGCCACTCACGAATGGACGCATGTAGGTATCAAAGAACCGATCGGCGATGCCCTGGGCCTTGAAGAACTCGCGGAAGTCGCTGATCGCGACGTCGCTGGTGCTGTGGGCGCTGAACGGGTAACGCTTGTTGATCGCCTTGCCGTAGAAGCTGTACAGCTCGCTCTGATAACGCTGGTTAAGGTACTGGTAGGAATCGTTGAGCACCAGACGCCAGGTGTCTTCGGCCAGCACGTTGAACCACACGCTCACCGGACGCGGCAGACGGTTCGACGCATTGCGCAGGCTGCTCAGCGCGTCACGCTGGCCGCTCATGCGGGTCTTGGCCATTTCGAACGCTGCCTGCTCCGGCGCGCTGGCACGGGCCAGGCTCGACAGTTGCATTTGCAGGTCGTTGAGAGCTTGCAGGGCCGGAGTCAAATCAGCGGCCGGGCCGTTGTTGTCATCCAGCAAACGGTGCAGCGGTTCGAAGCGACGTTGCAGGGATTTCTTCGCGGTGTCGGGCAGGTTTTTGGTCGCGGCCATGTCAGACGCCGCATCCGATGCGGCCGACGCCAGTTTGCCCAACTTGCCGAGCTTGCCCTTCTGCTCGCCCAGTTTTGCAGCGGCATCGGCAGCCTCATCAACCGGCTCGGCTTCCGCCGGGAACCGGGTGTTCTCACGCACTTCCACCAGCAGTTGCAGCACCGGGGAGTTGGCCGACGTCAGGCCCGCCAGTTGCTCGGCGCCCTCACTGAAATCGCTGATCGCGGGCAGTGCCACCTGGCCCACGGCTTCGCTCCAGAAGTTGGCGTAGTCGCGGAAGTACAGTTGCTCCAATTCGACCATCAGGCGACGCAAGTCCATGCCGCTGATGCCCGAGCCTTCCCCCAGTACCCAGTTGTCACGCAGGATATCGGTGACCAGCGCAGCGCCCTGGACCGAGAAGTACTGCTGATAGCCTTGCTGGGTGTAGAACCCCGGAATCACGTAATCGGTGCCGACAAACAACGAACCCTGCGGGCCGATGTGTTGGCTCAGGCGGTACTCCGGCAGGTTACGGGCCTGCTCGCGCAGCATCCGGTAAACCACGTTGGCCAGCGACTCGCTGCGTAGCACCTGACGCGCCTGCGCCACCAGTTGATCGTTGAGCGGGTAGATAAATGGCTGCTTGAGCAAGCGCTCGAAGTGCGTGTTCAAGCCGTTCTGCACTGCGGTGTTGCCGGCGTAGCGCAGGGACCAGTCAGTGGCGACCCAATCCTTGAGCCACGCCGCATCGCGGCGATCTTTCATGTTCAGCATCAGGTACGCGCGCAGGCTGTTGAGCAGGCGTTCGCGGTCCTTCATGTTGGCGCGGATCTGCCCTTCCAGCAGGGTTGCCACCCGTGGCAGCAGTTGCGCTTCAAGCTCACGCTCGTAAGCGCTCTTGACCACTGGATTGGCGTCTTCACCCTGGTACAGGCCACCACGTTCGTGGTACGACACGTCACCTTTGTTCGGGAACACTTGAGTCGCCGCGTAGCTGGTGTCGAGGGTCTTGAGCACCGCCATGGAATCATCGCGCGCTGTCAGGGCCGAGCGTTGTTGCTTCCAGGTTTGGGCCAGCGAGCGCAGGTTTTCCAGACGCTCATAGTTGGCCGAGAAACCGCCGGCCCAGAGCATGCCGAACAGCGCCAGTGCCGCCAGTGCGCCCACGTACAGGGCACGTTGGCCCCAGTGGATGCGGCTGCGCTCGCGCTTGTCCAGACCGGCCAGATCGGCCTCGGGGAAAATCACCCGGCTGAGCAAATGGTGAATGAACCGCGAACGGCCGCTGCGCAGGGTCGGCAGCACGCCGGCGCTCATACCCAGACTGGCGCCGATGCCGGCGGTGGTCTGGTCCATCTCTTGAGTCAGGTGCGGTGCGCTGGTCAGGTAGAAACCGCGCAACTGGCTGACGCGCTGGTAACGGTTGCCGGTAAACGCCAGGTCGACGAACAGGCACAGGCGCTCGCCGATCTGCCCCAGTTGATGCGGGAAATCGAGGATGCGGCCACGGCGCTGGGTATCGCGCTCCTGGTGCATGCGCATGATCACCTGGCTGTTGAGGCGACGCAGCAGCTCTTCGAACTCGGCGCGCAGCACGGTCACATCAGTGCCGCTCTGCTCTTTGCGGAAGCTGGTGCCGAGGACCTGATCGCTTTCTTCGCGGGTCAGTTGGTCGAAGAATTCGTCGAACCCGAGCAGGCGATCGGCCTTGCTCAGCACCAGATAAATCGGCACATCGACGTGCAGTTTTTGATGCACGTCTTGCAGACGCGCACGTACCTGGCGGGCCAGGGTTTCGAGGTCTTGCTCGCTACCGCCCAGCAGGGTTTCCACCGGGATGGTCACCAGCACGCCGTTCAATGGACGATTGCGGCGACGCTTGCGCAGCAGCTCGAGCAAGGTGCTCCAGGCGCTGCCATCGACTTCGGCATCAGGCTGGGTCAGGTAACGCCCGGCGGTGTCGATCAGCACGCCGTGGTCGGCGAAGTACCAGTCGCAATGCCGCGTGCCGAGGGTGTCGCGGGTGAGTTTGCGGTCGATCTTGTTGATCGGAAACTCAAGGCCCGAGAAGTCCAGCAGGCTGGTCTTGCCGCTGCCCTGCGGGCCGATCAGCAAGTACCACGGCAAATCACTGCGCCAGCGCTCGCTGCGACCGCGATACAGGCTCGAAGTCTTCAGGGTTTTCAGGGCGTCCTTGAAACGCACCTTCAACTCTTTCTCTTCTTCGTCGATCAGCTCTTCACGGCGGATACGGTCCTGGCCGTCTTCGGTGGCTTCCACCGCTTTTTTGCGCACACCGGCGCGCCAGCTGACGAAGACCATGGTCAGGCCCCAGATCAGGAACAGCACACTGATGGTCAGCAGGCGGGAGGTCGAACCTTCCCAGAACTTGTAGTCATCGACCGCCAGCAGCGGTCCGACGAACCACACCAGCAGCGCGACGAACAGCACCAGCAGCAGGGTCCAGACCCAGGTCTGGCGCAGGAATGCGCCGACTTTCTTGAAAAACTTTTTCATCACACGTCCCTGTTTACGGCTGCGACTGCGGCTTAACCGCGGCCGGATCAAGCTGCTGATAAGGTTGCAGAACGGTTTCGCGTTGTTCGCCCAATACCCAGGCGAAGCCCGAATACATCACCACCAGGCAGACCACGGTGAACAGCACCACCATCCACGCCGGCACGATGCGCACCAGGCTGCGGCGCTGATCGTTCAAGCCTTCCCAATGCGGCGACAACTCGCGAGGCACGTCGCCGCGCAGTTGACGAATCTGCCGATACAAGGCGTCGCGGATGCCTTCGAGTTCGAGCATGCCGCGCGCTTGCACCCGGTACTTGCCTTCGAAACCGAGGGACAGGCACAGGTACATCAGCTCCAGCATCGGCAAGTGCTTGACCGGATTTTTCGACAGGCGATCCAGCAGCTGGAAGAACTTCTCGCCACCGAACGTTTCGTTGTGGAAGCTGCTGAGCAGGCTCATCTGCGACCACTCGCTTTCGTTGCCCCACGGCGTGGTGACGACGGCTTCGTCAACCACGGTGCACAGCACGTAACGGGCGGCCATCACCTGGCTGCTTTCGGCGCCGTTGTGCAGCGCACGTACTTCAAACAGCTTCAGCCCGGCGGTCAGCCGCTCATTGAGCGCGTACAGGTCTTCGCGGGTGTCGCTGTGCTTGAGCCGCACCACTTCCGACAGCAGTTCGGAAGCCGCCGCCACCAGCGAGTTGAGGCTGATGTTGAACGCTTCGGCCGGGCGCAGGCGCGCGGCGTAGATCATCCGTTCTTCCAACTGTTCAAAACGCGGCGGTGCCGCGAAGTCAGTCAGCGGACTCGATGCCGGGCCGTGGCCCTGGCGGTCGAGCAGGACGGTTTTGTCGTCCTGGTGGTGTTCCATGTCCTTGATCATGTCGGTCAGTTCCTGATGGCCCAGAATTTCAGTTCAAGCTCGGCGAATTCGCCGGACACGTGGAACGCGAAGCCGCCGGAGCGCTCGAGTTGCGCCAGGTCTTCGGAACTGAGTTCGAGGATGAAATAAGTTTTGTTGGAGTGGAACGCGATCTGCCGTGGGGCCACCGGCAACGGTTTGACCTTGATACCAGGCAGATGCAGGTTGACCAGTTGGCGGATACGCTCCACCGGGCCGACCTTGAGGTGCGCCGGCAAACGATGGCGCAGTTCTTCGGAGTCGCAGTTGGCACTGGCCGCGAGCACGAACGAGGCCGAGCCCAGCAGTTTGTGGTCGTGCAACGGCGACACGATGATCCCGTACTGGCGCGCTTGCAGCACCAGTTCGATGGCATGCTGTTCGAGCACCATCGACAGCACCTGACGAATCGCTTCCATCAGTTTGCGGAAGCTCGCGCCCTGGTCGCTGTGCTGGTAGCGGCTGTCCAGACGCGGGCGTTTGCTGTCGCTGGAAAACGTCGCCAGATCGCCGAGCATGGTCAACAGCGTGCGGTACAACTCTTCCGGGTGAACCTGTTCCAGGCCCAGGTAATGGCGCAGCAACAGTTCGGTACGGTTGATCAGTTGCAGCATCATGAAATCGCCGACTTCCGCGCCGCCGACCTTGCCGTTGGAGCGAATCCGGTCGGCGATGGTGTCGCCCCGGTGGCCGAGCATGCTGATGACTTCTTTGAGGCACGACAGCAGGTAGCTGGACGAATGCGCCTGGATGTAGGTCGGCACGAAATCCGGGTCGAGGCTGATCACGCCGTCGGGCGTGGTGTCGAGCACTTCACAGATCTTCAGCTTCACGTAGGCCTGGTCGCTTTGCTGCTCGCCGAGCAACAATTTGAAGTCCGGGCGACCGCAGCTGACCTGACTGGCGGAGTCATCGCCGGCGTTGGAGTCGGCCACTTCCGCTTCGTACGCGGTGTAGCGCGCCAACACGTCGGATTGCTCCGGGCGGCGAGACTCGATGTGGTTACCGGTCACCAGTGGCAGCGCCAGATAGATCGGCGTGTTGCCCGTGTTCGGCGGCACGTCCAGGGCCAACGGCTCGGTGTTGCCGCCCAGTTCGAACAGGCTGCCGTCCGGCAGAATCCCCGAGGCCTGGCTGATCACCAGTTTGCCCATGTTGAGGAACTGCAAGTCGATTTCCAGGTTGAGGAAGCCCCAGGTGTAACTGCCCAGCAACTGGGTGCGGGTCTTCATCTGGTGGTCGTAGTAACGATCGTTGTGCTGGAAGTGCTGCGGTCGCAGCAGCATGCCTTCCTGCCAAATGACTTTATGGGCATTCATGTTCAGTCATCCGCCTTGACGAGCGTTTCGTGGGTGTTGCGGATGCCGGCCTGATCGAGGGTCAGGTCAGCCGCAGTGACTTGCACCGGAGTGATTTGCACCGTGTAGCGCCATTTGGTTTCCGGCAGGTCGCGGTAGGCCGCGAGTACGCCGACGTAACGGCTGCCCTCTTCCACACTGAGCTTGAGCTCGACGGTTTCACCCGGGCGCAGTTCCAGCTCTTCGCTGGCTACCAGGTCCGGGGCCAGGGATTCCTTGGCGCGCTCGTAGAGACTGAAGAAATCAGCGTTCTCGAAAGCCACTGGGTGCTTGAGCTCAAACAGGCGCACGACGATCGGCGACGGACGACCGTTGAGGTCCGGGTTCAGCTGATCGCTGGCGGTCAGCTTCAGGTTGAGTTTGGTCACGGTGGAATACGGCGACAGCGACGAGCAACCGGCCAGCAGCACCAGGGCGGTGAGCGCAGTCAGCGTCTTGAAAAAAGCGGTCGAGCAGCGAAACATGCGCATCATCCTTGGCGGTCGGTGTGAAGGGTGGAAATCAGGCGGATCTGTTCTTCGTAGGCCTGGGCGAAGTCGCGGGCCAACAGGCGTTCGCTCCAGTCATCGTCCAGACGCAGCGCCTGGTGATAACGCCCGTAAGCTCTCCAGCGACTGCCGGAGGTGGCGAGCAACGGCTTGTTGTCGCGCTCGAAACGCAAGGTCAGCTGTTGCGGCGAGAAGTGCTCCAGGGTGCCGCGAACGGCAGCGCGGCTGGCAGTCAGCAACGCCACCTGATGCGCCTGCAAATCGCGGAACGCACGGGAGATCGCTTGCTCGGCCGGCAATTGGCCCGGCTTGTTGCCCTGCAACAGAATGCCCAGCGCTTCACCGGCATCGACGGCGAATTTCAGTGGGTTCTTGTGGGTGCCTTGCACGGTGGTCTGGGCCAGGCGCAGTTCGTTTTTCAGCTCGCTGCGGGTGCGCAGGCTCTGCTGCAAACCACCGACGCTCTGCTTGAGCAGGCGCGCGGCGTTCAGGGCCAGGGCTTCGCGGGCGTCGTGGTCGAGGCCTTTGACGTCCACGCCCAACGCCGCACCGAAGTGCTCCCAGAAACCTTCGCTCTGACGCTCCACAGCCTTTGGTGGCGGAGCTGGCGCAGGTTCTGCCGGGGCGTCGATCAGCTCCGGCACCATCAGGCTTTCCATGTCGATGCGTGCGTAGTCGGCGCGTTGACGGGTGTCCTCAGGCACCGCGCGCGGGGCGATCAGTTCGTCGATTTCCGAGTACACGCGCTCTTGCTGATCGAGTGCGTTCAGCGGGTCGAGGTCGAGGAACGCATCGTCCGGAATGATGCTGCCCGAAGCCTGCGGACGGCCGACTTCGACGTCGAAGGTCGCCGGGTCGCGCACCAGTCGCGCGCGGATCTCGAAGTCGCCCAGCACATACACGCTGCCGTGCTCGATGCGCATCGGCTCGCCCTTGCGCAGGCGCGCACCGCTTTCGCTGTCCTGGATACCGTTGCTGCTGGTATCGGTCAGGAAAAACGTGCCTTCGCGGTAGCTGATCACCGCGTGGTGGTTGGACAGATGACGCTTGCGGTCGGGAATGATCCAGTCGCAATCCTCGCCCCGGCCGATCACGCCACCGGCCTGTTTAAAGGTCTTCTGGCACAAATCCGTGGGCACGAACTGCTTGGTGTTCAGCATTTCGAAAACCAGTTCCATAATGATGCTCCTTGCGGTCACTTGCCGCGATTGACCGCCTGCGGATCACCCAATGGGCGATAGGTGTTGTCGTTGTATTTGTAATTGCCGCTACAGCCGCCGAGGCCGCATAGAACGACGAGGGTCAGCAGGACGGCTTGCCAGTGACGAACAGGCATCAGAGGGTCTCCAGAGGTAGACAAAGCACAAAGCGCCAACCCTTTCGGGCGGCGCTGTTAGAAGTAAATGAGGTGGGTTCGAGCGCTCTAGCCATGGGGCCTGAGCGCTGCCTTTGTGGCGAGGGAGCTTGCTCCCGCTGGGCTGCGGAGCAGCCCCAAAACCGGTTGCCCCGTTTATTCAGGTAGACCGTGTTGGCTGGATTGCGCCTGCTGCGCAGTCGAGCGGGAGCAAGCTCCCTCGCCACAGGATTTCGCCGCTCAAAAATGGGGTTAACCATCGAAATCACCCAGGTTGATATTCAGGCGCCCGAGGCGGTACAGCAGTGTGCGGCGCGGCAGGCCTAGTTCGCGGGCGGCGAGGGTCTGGTTGCCGTCGTTCTTGCGCAGGCAGTCGAGCAGCAAACTGCGTTCGACCTGCTCCAGGCGTTCGCGCAGGTTCAGGCTGCTGTCTTCCGGCATGGCTTCCATGCGCAGGGAGAAATGCTCGGTCAGCAACTCGCCGCCCTCGCACAGCAATACCGCGCGTTCGACCAAACCCTTGAGTTCGCGAACGTTGCCGGGGAAGGTATATCCGGACAGGTGATCCAGCGCCGCGTCGGACCAACGCACCGCATCCCGTTGCAAAAACGTGCAGGCCTTGTCGGCGAAGTGCCGCGCCAGGTCGAGGATGTCGCCTTCGCGCTGACGCAACGCCGGCAGCTCGATCGGGAATTGCGCGAGGCGGTAGTACAAGTCCTCGCGGAATTTGCCTTCGTTGACCAGCACCGACAAATCGCGGTGCGTCGCGGCGATGATGCGCACGTCGATCTTGTGGGTGTCGTTGGAGCCCAGCGGACGAATCTCGCCTTCCTGCAATACGCGCAGCAATTTGGCTTGCAGGGACAACGGCATGTCGCCGATTTCGTCGAGCAACAAGGTGCCGCCATTGGCCGCGTCGAACAGCCCGGCACGGTCGCGATCGGCACCGGTGAAGGCGCCTTTGCGGTAGCCGAACAGCTCGCTTTCCAGCAGGTTCTCGGGGAACGCCGCGCAGTTCTGCACGATGAACGCCTGGGAACGGC
This sequence comes from Pseudomonas sp. EL_65y_Pfl2_R96, assembly GCF_963970905.1. NCBI lineage: Bacteria > Pseudomonadati > Pseudomonadota > Gammaproteobacteria > Pseudomonadales > Pseudomonadaceae > Pseudomonas > Pseudomonas sp. EL_65y_Pfl2_R96. The sequence continues at coordinate 58,224 of NZ_CAXAQH010000021.1, forward strand.
GCGGGCCGCAGTCGTGAATCGCCCGCGCGACCACTTCCTTGCCAGTGCCGGTCTCGCCGCGCAACAGTACGGTGTAAGGGCTGTGCAGGACTTTGCTGATCAGCGAGTAGGTCTGGCGCATGGCCACGCTCTTGCCGATCAGGCCATAGCCGCTGGCGCTCGGGACGTTGAGCGGCGCCGGGCGTGTATCACCGGTCGGCTGACGCAAACGTTGCAACAAGTGCAGTTGGCCGAGCACGAACGAACCCAGTTGACCGAGGGAATCGGCAAAGCCTTGCAGGTCGACCTGCCGGTGACTGGCGCACAGCAGCAAACCTTCGACAGCCTTTTGCTGATTGACCAGCGGCACGCACAGCAGCGACTGCCAGGGCGTGGCCTGGGGCGGCAGGAAACTGGTTTCGTGCAGGCTGCCGCTCAGCTCGCTGAGGCACACCACGCGGTTCTGGCACAGGGCGAACTGCAGCAGTTGTTCACCGTTGTAATCCGCCGGCAGGCTCGCCCCTTCCCGGGGTTGCAGAATGCCGTTCAGGCACTCGGCGTTCATTCCCAGGCAGGTGTGGGTCGCGTCCAGCAGGTACAGCTGCGTCAGCTCGCAACCGCTGAGCTCGGCCAAGCCGCGCACGAAGTCACCCAGCAGCGCAGTGCCGTCCGCCGCCCGCGACAGGCTGGCGAACTGCGCCAGCAAGGTTTCGGCATAGACCAGCGGTTGCGGCACTTGAGTGAACATCACACCCACCTCAGGCGAACTCGCACGTCACGCTGGCGTCGCCGTCGAGCGTCGCATGCACGCGCTTGAGGCTTTCACCGGTGGCCATCGCATCGAGCAAACGGTCGGCCACCAGTGGCAGCACGTGCAGGTCGAGCAAGTGGTCGATCAGGCGCGCGCCGCTGTCGCTTTGGGTGCAGCGCTCGGCCAGGTGATCGACGAGGTCCTGGGAGTAAGTGAAATCCAGCTGACGACGGTTCAGGCGCTCGCCCAAGCGACCCAGTTTGATTTCGATCAGCTCGCGCAGCACCGGGCCGCCCACCGGGTAGTAAGGCACCACGCGCATGCGCGCCAGCAACGCCGGTTTGAAGTGTTTGCTGAGCACTGGGCGAATGGTTTCTTCAAGCACTTCGGCGGTCGGCCGCGCGCCGTTTTCGCAAAGATCGCTGATGCGGTCGCTGCCCAGGTTCGAGGTCATCAGGATCAGCGTGTTGCGGAAGTCGATCTCGCGCCCTTCCCCATCGTTGGCCACGCCTTTGTCGAAGATTTGGTAGAACAGGTTGAGCACGTCCGGGTCGGCTTTTTCGACTTCATCGAGCAGCACCACCGAGTACGGTTTCTGGCGCACGGCTTCGGTGAGCATGCCGCCCTCGCCGTAACCGACGTAGCCCGGCGGCGCACCGATCAGACGGGAGACGGTGTGCTTCTCCTGGAACTCGGACATGTTGATGGTGGTGATGAAACGGTCGCCGCCGTACAGCAAATCAGCGAGGGCCAGGGCGGTTTCGGTCTTGCCGACGCCGCTCGGGCCGACCAGCAGGAACACGCCGACCGGAGCATCAGGCTTGTTCAGGCCGGCAGCGGTGGCACGCATCGAGCGATCCAGTGCGTGAACGGCTTGCTCCTGACCACGAATGCGCGTGCGCAGGTCGGTGGCGAAACTGGCGACCTTGGCGTTGTGTTCGCGGGCCAGTTGCGCCAATGGCACACCGGTCCAGGCGCTGATCACTTCGGCCACCAGACGCGGGCAGACTTCGAAGCTCACCAGACGTTCTTTGACCTGGGCCTCGGTCAGGGCGCGGTGGGTTTCGTTCAGCGCAGCTTCCAGCGACTCGACGCTTTGCCCTTCGTCCACGGTTGCTTCAACGGTTTCGATCACGGTGCCTTCGGCGTCTTCCTCGACCGTGATGGTCGGTTCGACGGCAGCGGCCTCGCGGGCCTTGGCCAGTTGCTGACGCAGCTCCAGCAGGCGCTCGGCCAGCTCTTTCTGCTCGGCCCACAGCGTTTCCAGAGCGACCCTTTCGTCTTCGGCGTCGGCCAGACGATCCTCCAGAGCGTCCAGCGCTTCGTGATCGATCAGCAAACCGGCTTCGGCGTCGCGACGCAGGGCCTGACGCTGACGGCCACCTTCAGCCAGTTCGCCACGCAAGCGCTCCAGGCTTTCCGGGGCGGCGGCGAGGCTGATGCGCACGCGGGCGCAGGCGGTGTCGAGCACGTCGACGGCCTTGTCCGGCAGCTGACGACCGGCCAGGTAACGGGCGGACAACTCGGCTGCGGCAACCACCGCGTCATCGCGCAGGTAGATACCATGGCTCTTCTCGTAGACCTGGGCCAGGCCACGCAGGATGGTCACCGCTTCGCTGACGGTCGGTTCGTGCAATTGCACGGGTTGGAAACGACGGGCCAGGGCCGGGTCTTTCTCGAAATATTTCTTGTACTCCGCCCACGTGGTGGCGGCGATGGTGCGCAACTCGCCACGGGCCAAGGCTGGCTTGAGCAGGTTGGCCGCGTCGGAACCACCGGCATTGCCACCCGCGCCGATCAACGTGTGGGCTTCGTCGATGAACAGGATGATCGGTTTCGGCGAGGCTTTGACTTCGTCGATCACACCTTTGAGGCGACGTTCGAACTCGCCTTTGACGCTGGCGCCGGCCTGCAAGAGGCCCATGTCCAGCGACAGCAGCTCCACGCCTTTCAAGACTTGCGGCACTTCACCGGCCGCGATGCGCGAGGCCAGGCCTTCGACGATCGCGGTTTTACCGACGCCGGCTTCACCGACCACAATCGGGTTGTTCTTGCGGCGACGGGCGAGGATGTCGACCATCTGGCGGATCGCGCCATCGCGGCACAGCACCGGGTCGAGTTTGCCGTCGCGGGCCTGTTGGGTCAGGTTGTGGGTGAAGCGCTCCAGCAGCGACTCACCGGGCACCGCCGGTTTGCCGGTGGCCGGTTGTTCTTTCTGCGACAGGGCGAATTCTTTCAGGCGCTCGATGTTCAGCTTGGCCAGCAACGACTGATAACGGCTGCCGGCATAGCGCATCGGGTTGCGCAGCAGCGCGAGGATCAACGCGGCTTGCTCGACCTGGCTCTGGCCCAATTCGAGGTTGGCCACCAGCAACGCGTCTTGCAGCCACTGCACCAGTTCCGGGGCGAACACCGGGTTGCGCGAGGCGCTGTGCTCGACCCGCGATTGCAGCGCGGCGCTCAGTTCTCCGGCATCCACTTCGGCATCTTGCAACGCGCGGGCGAGCAGGCCTTGCGGGCGCTCCAGCAGGCCCAGCAGCAAGTCTTCGACGAGGATCTTGCTGCCGCCACGGGCGACGCAGCGTTCGGCAGAACTTTCCAGATCACGACGGGTTTCGGCGTCCAGCGCCTGGATAAGTTGTTGCAGGTCTACGTTGATCATGTGTCATCCATCCTTAATGAATTTTGCTGCCCAAGGTCACCACGCCGTCCGCTTTTTCGCGGCCGAGCCAACTGGTCCACCCCAGACGACAGGCGTTCTGCTCACCGATGCGCAGCTCGCGGATTTCTTCCTGGCGCAGCACCAGGCGAATGTCGTAATCGAGCGGGTCACGCAGGGTGAACCGCACCAGCGCGCACAGCGGCTGGTAGCCGAAGCCAATCGGCAGGAATTCGTGGAAGCGTTGCCAATCGAGCTCGCGGATGTGAATGCGGAATTTGCCGCTGCGGTCGCGCACGTGTTCGCCCAGCACCAGGTCTTCGCCGAGCAGGCTGTTGTCGCGGCCCAGGCGATTGCGCTGCTCGTCGAGGATTTCGACGCGACGCTCGATGCATTGCTCGATGGTCAGCTCGGCATGCTTGAAGTAGTAGCGCAGCACCGCTTCGATCAACGCCGCCGAGTGCGCGCGCAAGCTGAGCAAGCCGAGGTACGGCAGCAGGCGTTTCCAGTTCAGTTCCTGGGCCTTGCGGATCTCTTCGCCACCGAGGCCGATCAGGGCAAACAGCTGCGCCGAGAACGGGTCGAGCGCCCCGCTCTGGAAGCTGACGCGATAGCGGTATTTGCGCCAGATCGGCAGCATCAGCCGTTGCAGGCGATGGTGGAACAGGTCGAGGAAGTTGCGGGTCGGATTGCCGTCCTCGCTGTCGCCCAGGGCCTGTTCGCCATAGAACGCCGGCAGCGGCGAACCGGAACCGACCAGGCCGATCAGGTTGAAACGCAGGCGCGCACGCATCTGCCCGTGCTCTTTGAAAAACTCCACGCGATCGACGTCGCTGCCAGGGAAACCCAGGCTCGGGTTGGCCTGGAATTCCAGCTGGTCGTACAGGTCGTCTTCGCTCAGGTACGGGTGCGCATCGCGCAGCCGGTCAATCACCAGCAGCACGGCCTGAAACAGCGAGTACTCGCGTATTACCCGGGTCAGCCCGCTTAAAGCAGGGGCTGCAGGCCCATACGTGGTGTCCATTGGTACACCTCTCCCTGTGTGCTTTTTACCCGCAGCTCGTGGTACGAATTGAGACTGGCGTAAAGCGCGAAAAACTCGTTAAGAACCGAAGCGAAAACGAACAAGTCGCCCTCGCCGATGTACCCTTCCGGGTCGATGGTCAACTCGGTGCGCAACCCGCGCACCGGCAACCCTCGGTGCAATCTGTCGACATGCTGGTGCTTGATCGACTTGAGCCCGCCCAGCAGGCGCTTGCTGACTTTTTCCGCGTGTTGGTCGTAGTAGCGCGGCAGGTCGTAGGTTTCGAGAATCACCTTCAACGCGTTGACGTCGGCCAGCGACAGATAGTTGAGCGACATGTTGCTGATCAGCTTCCAGAGGAAGTCGCGGTTCAGCGGCGGCGCGAAACTCGACGTGGCCGGAGTGATGTTGCGGAAGCTCAAAAACTCCGGCGTCTCTTCACAGGCCACGCAGATGTCGCCGAGCTTGAGCTTGCGCGGCAGGTTCTGGTTGGTGCACATCAGCTCGATCGACAGGGTTTCATGGGCTTCGGTGTGGCGGATACCGAAGCTCAGGTAGGTGTCGAGGCCGTCGTGCAACAAGGACGAGCGCTGGCGGATGCTGTAATGCGGACGGCTGGTGGGCACGTCGAAACTCGGGTCGTGCTCGAAGGATTCGAACGGCACGTACTCCTGATAACCGAGGCCGCCAGGCTTCCAGCCGGTCACGGTTTCCACCGAGAACACGCCGCAGTTTTCCAGGTCGTATTCGGCCGGCAGCAGCAGGTATTCGTCCTGCTTGCCGTCGAGGCGAATCGGCAGCGCATCGTGCTCGAACAGGTTAACGATCGGCGTGCAGTAGAGCTTCACGTTGTCCAGGGTCGGACGCATGCGCATGATGCCGCTCTTGCGAATGTCGAAGCGCAATTCCAGGCCGCGCATCTGCTTGAGCGTGTCCTCCGGCAAGGCCTTGAGCAGGTCCAGACCGTTGACATCGACGAACAGGAATTTGTCCTGGAAGGCGAAATATTCCTGCAAATAGCGATAGCCGCGGAAGGTGTTCAGCGGATACGGAATCAACGCTTCTTCTTCGGCAAACCCCACCGGCTGCACGCGGTCGCCAGGCATCTTGAACGCCATCGGCTGGCCGCTCACCCCGTTGATGGGCTTGCCGGCGCCGTCCAGCGGGATCAACTCGATGCCTTCGAGGTTGCGCAACAGGCTCAGGTACAGCATCTGGCTGATGTAGCGCTCACCGGCGAAGTGCAGACGCAGGCGACTCAGCTCCAACTCGCCCAAGTGACCATCAGCGCTCATCTCCAGACGCAGGCTCAACAGCGAACCGTCACCCTTCACCGAGTAATTCAGCGCGGCCAGATCCAGCGGCAACACCTCGGTCGGGTAGCACGTGCGGAAACGGCAGCGCACGTCATCGACCGGCACACTCTCCACCGGCGTATCACGCTCGACCCTCAACGCAGGTCCGGAACGCTTCAACGGGTCGAACTGCAAAATGCTGAACGCCGGCAGCGGCCGCATGTAGTTCGGCCACAGCAGCTGCATCAGCGAGTGGCTGAGTTCCGGCAACTCGTCGTCGAGCTTCTGGCGCAGGCGACCGGTCAGAAAGGCAAAGCCTTCCAGCAACCGCTCCACATCCGGATCCCGCCCGGCCTGACCGAGGAAAGGCGCCAACGCCGGGCTACGCTCGGCGAAACGACGACCTAACTGGCGAAGTGCGGTGAGTTCGCTTTGGTAGTAGTGGTTAAAGGACACGGGTTACCTGCCTGGTAGTGAAACTCATGAAAAAATTGTCCTGTAGAGCCCGACCGTCACGCCGGCACACACGTAACCGCCGATCAGGAGATAAGGCACAAGCATGATCAAGCCGAACGCCATGTAAGCGTCCCGAGACTGCCCGGCGATCAAACAACACACGCCATAAATCACCCATGGCACGATGTAAAAAGGGATGAACTTCACCGGCGCCCACCAGACCATTCGCAGCGCTTGTTGCTCGTTTCGGCTCTTCGCGGATCGGGACATCCACAACGAAAATCCCAAAAGCCCAGGAATGCCCCACCACAACAGGTACTCCCAATGGGTGTGGGATGAATCGTGCGTCGTGTACTCGCCAATCCACAGCTGATAGGAAGAGATCGTCAGTACAGCAAGCAATGGCCACCACAAGGCGACCATGAAGAAACTCAGTTGCGCGCGGCTAAGCATGCGCATCTCGTCCGCTACATCGTTCATTGGCGAGCCTCCACCGTCAAAGACTTGGCCCGACCGACCGGTAACACCGTTGTCAGGAAAGAGCGAAACTTCACTGGGTTCTCCGTAGGCGAAAATTTCTGGCGATCAGGCGCATTCAGGCACCCACCAGTCTTCGTAGCCTTGAGTGCCGGGATACAGCAGCGTCGGGCCAAGGAACTTGGGGGCAATACCAGCAATTTCGGTCACCCGAAAATTCCATTCGGACGATTCGAGCAGCGCGCCGTCTTTTGTGTACACACGAAAAAAGTACTCGCTACTGAAAAACCCGAACACTCGCCCGATCAGGCCCAGCTTGTGATAGCCGGGCGCGTATTGGACGACATAGCACTCGCCCGACTCACTCGATTGTTGGGTCAAGGGCTGCGCCGTTACACCACCGAAAATCTTCAACCCAAGCAAAACGATGCATACGGACACGCCAGTCAGAGCCGTGATCAGTAACAACCACGGTGTTGCTCGACGGTTGTGAATGACCAACGATTCCAATCCCGCGCCCTTGCGCCAGCGGGTGTAGCCAGTGTCGATGGCGCTAGTCAGCAAGATGGCGCAAACCGTCAAACCACCCGTAAGTGCGCAATACCCCAAACCACGGATGGGATACTGCGGCAGCATGTAAAACAGGATCGCCAGCATCATGAAAATCACCAGTCCAAACTGGATCGCCTGGCGCTGGATGAAGACCAGAATCAAATTGAGGGACACGAAAAAGTAGAAAATCAGGTACATCGCCATGCCAATGGCGACACCGCGCGAGGTCAGCCCACCGACCAGTTGTTTATAGGCAGGAACGGCATAGCCATTCATGACGATATAAACCACGCAGGCCAGCGCGTGCACGGCCAGACCGATGACACGACGGCTATTCATACACAACCCCGGCCATGGCTTTATCGGCACTCAAAATCTGGCGTTGCTGAAGATAGATAACGCCCTCGCCGGCGAAGAACATCACACTGTCGGCAGTCAACGGCTGGCTGTTTTCATCTCCTGACTTCAGCCAACCCTGATCCCATAATGACCCGTCATCATTGCGGATCTGAACGAAATAATAGGGTGGTTCTGATTTGCTGATTTCTACGAACTGGCCACCATCGGCACCACCACGCCACTTCGCATTCGGGTACTCACTCAGCACGCGAGTCTGAGCTTTAGAGAAATCCATGTAGCAAACAATCACCACGAGCGACATGCAGGCGAGCGCACCCATCGCCATGAGGAAGCGCTGTAGCCAAATCATTTCGAGGCGACCCGAGCTGGTCATGCGACCACCTCCTGCGAAGGACTCGCAGGCAACGTCTGCCGCATCAGCACGTGTTTTTCCCAACGCAGCTCAATGACCTGCGTGACCAGAATCGCCAACAACGTGACGCCGCCTTGGGCCACGGTGTAGAAAAGCGCACGCAACGGGTTGTCGGGCACCATCATGAACAAAATCCAGGCAACCATCAGCGCGAGCAAACCGAGTTTGGCCCATAGGTTCGGGAAAACTGCGACCAGTGCGTTCACCCCGAAAAAAATATAAATGAACATGTAATGAGCAATGCCGATTCCCACGCCACGCGTGGTGAACCCGCCGTTGAACGCTTTATAGGCAACGACGACTGCATCGTTCAGGAACGCGTAAGCAACGCATCCAGCAGCGTGGAAAGCGAGGCACATGGCAAAGCGGACGTAGATGTTCATGCTGGACTCAAATTCGCATAGTAGGAACCGGTGAGCTCCATCACGACGACGGTCATTAACACTACGAACGTCAGTGCACGATGGAGCAGCGACTCTCGGAATCCACGACGAAGCCCGGTCAGAATCAGCACAAGACACAGCAATGCCAGAGCGCCAAACAAATTGCTGTCGGCTACAACGGCCAGGTAGCCTTCTATTTCACCGCTCACTAGCATGTCTGTCATTTTTCCATGTGCATGTAAGGTGTATTACTGATAAATGCATTCAGCCACTGCCATTCCCGCTAGGGTATGACCATATAAAAATCAGACACTGGAATGCGTCAAATAATAGACACCTATCGCAAACATGACTGGAACAGCCATAACACAAATAAAATTCAATACCTTGTGAAGCCTTTTTTCCCTAACACTTGGTATAAGCCCGGCAACACCAACAAAAAAACAAAAAAACGCCAGCACGCCGAAATAGTCATTATCTACCATACCGGCAAAGTAACCTTCCATAGTCATCCCTTATTAAACCCCATAAAATCCCAGCAATATTGGGGACAGTCCCCTTTTTTTTCGATACAACCGACGAAAGATCTCTTAACCCACATTGGCGGTATCAGACTTGAAATCGACATTAATTGTCCATTATCTCGTAAGGGGTATTGCTGATTATGAAATTAGCCCAATGAGCCTTCCAGTTTGGCACTGACAACGTAAAAGTCCGCCGATCTTTGTTAAGGTCAATCCACGCAATACCGACTATGTCTTTATCTTCAAATGACTGCATATCCAGAGACGTCTCCGAAGTCAGCGGAGTCCGATAGACTTGATTGGGATTTTTCTTATCAACAAACCGCAGATACACCATGCCCGACGCCCCCAGAAGCCAACTTGTCCGGACCGCCTCGACTTGAAAATCGCCTGAGGCACTGGCAAACGACACATAGGGAGCACGCGTCAACTCGTTATTGACTACAAAGAGACCCGCGCACAGCAAAACTACCAGCGTGGCGATAACTCTAACCGATACTTTATAATTACTCATTTAATCAGAATCTCGATAGGCGCAGCTGAGACACTTTCATATAGAACGTCGGAATAAACACGAAAATCCCCGCCCTTCTGATTTTCTTTACGGTATTTTTGGAAATCGCTATTCTGCACTAACATATAGTGCTTCCTTTCCAACTCATTATAAACTGCTTGCTTTTCAGCGCTCATGCCACCACGAGAGTTGAACTTGAGCTTATTTTTCTCAAGTGTGCCACTCGCGTTCTTTTTAGCACCTTCGACAAGGTCCGCCTCGATCCCGTCAAAATTCCAATAACCTAATCCCTGGCTATACAGAGAAAGTCCATCATTGAAATCATAGGAATCTTCAATATAAAAACCTATCCGATCCGGAAGAAAAACGACGCTTTTTTCAGTAACGACTATTTCGCCTTCTGCGAACACATGGATATTAAAATTGGCGAGGGCCGCGCGTAACTCATTGACTTCGTCTTCACCATCCTGCTCAAACTCGATCGTTTCGCTGTTCGCGTAACCGAATCTTTCCACTGCACTGGCCACGCCATCGAAAGCAAATGGATAAACACCCGGAATTCTATCGCCATAGACTGGAATCATTTTACTTTTAATCAGCTTGATCGCCGCCGGATTGTTCCACTTTGTGCGTAGACGATCGACGGACTCTTTCGCTCTGGCAAATTCAAGAGCCCAACTCATTTTCACGATGCTCTCGTTAATATATTCATCAGGGGCAAATTTTATATGCCCCTTGACTTCATCTTCCATGCCGCCATCTTTTGTTGTGGACCACGGCTTTCCAGAGAACCAATGAAGCATCAGCTGAGCCGCAACCGGCCAATGGATTTTCTTCATTGCGTCTGGAATATCGGTAATTTTAAATTGACGCACAGCGACAGTTTGTCCGGCCTGATTGCTTGCCGGCGTCATGGTTGACTTGATGATTGTCGCTGCCATTTCAAAATCCGTCCCAGAAACATTAAAAATACCGTCGGCGGACGGACCTTCCTTATAATTTTTTAAGCAAGTACCACTTTGGACTGTGGCTCTATTACTAGCTCGAACTCTTCGGCCACTGATGAGAAAATTTTCTGCGTTTTGCCGTCACTTCCTGTAACACCAGTAATGATCTTTCCTGAGGCGGTCTTCAACGTGTACTCAACCCCAGCCAACGGCTTCCCGGTGTCCTGGCAATTGATCACAAAGTGCTCGTTAAACGGCCACTGAATCTCCACCGGCAACGGCGCCACAAACGGCACCGGCGAATGCGAGTTCCCGATAATCACCGTCGAAGACCCAGCCGTAACCTTATTGCCATGAGTACCAACAGAACCCACCGTTGCCGCCGACTTACCATTGATCAAAACAGTGGTCGCAAGGTCGCCAACCAACGCGCCACCGCACGCCGAGGCATCGCCTTGGCTGGCAGCTGCGAGGCCATCGAAGAACACGTCGCCTGACCCGGCGACGATCGGGTTGGTGCCGTGGCCGGGGAGCGGGCAAGCGGTGGGGTCGGTGACGCGTGCTGCGGGTTTTCCTGACATGGGGCTCTCCTTAATCGACCTTGGCTTGACGACTGTTCATTGCTCAACCACACACTGGAATTTTCCAGCCCTCGTAACCCGTCGCTGTCGGATAGATCGCATGAGCGTTTACCCATTGCGCCCGTTCATCCGTCGTGAATTCGTTCTGCCAGATCAACCATTCAGACGACTTCAACAACGTGCCGTCTTTTGCATACACCCTGAAAAAGGCTTCACTGGTGAAAAGACGGAAGATCTTTCCGGGGATGCCCAGAGCCGAATACTGCGGAATGTAGGAATTGATGTAACAAGTCCCAGGCTCGTTCCAGACTGTGGAGTACACGTGAGCGAGCCTTGAAGCCGTCACTTTCATGTAGCAGGCAGCCAACATCAGGGCAGCGGCAGTCAGGGCGATCAGCAGCAAAGCGCGGCGCACGATCATTGCCAACGTACTTAGAACCCTCAATCGCATATCCCTAGTTCACCTTCACTTGACCGCTGCCATCCAGGCGCGCGGCAAAACTGACCTGACGCTTGAAACCATCAACTTCCAGCAAGCCTTCGATGCTGAAGGACAGGCGAAGCTGATCGTTGTCACGCGGCAGGGAGATGACACGCACGTTGCTCAGGCGCGGTTCGTAGGCTTCGATGAAGCTTTCGATGGCCAGGCGGGCCTGACTCAGGGAGTCGTGCAGGCTCAGGCGCATGTCATTGAGATCGGGTAGCCCGTAATCGGACAGCGTTTGCACGCTGCCCGCACGGGTGCTGAGCATCTTGGCCAGATGGGCAGCCACCGACGCCATGGCGGAAACCTCGCGGCTCCAGCCGACGCGTTTGTCCGCGTCGCCACCCAGGCGTTCGAAAAGGCTGCCGTATCCAGTCATGAGTCGCTCCGCTTACTCTTTATCCAGCTTGCCAACCAGCGACAGGGTGAAATCGGCACCCATGTACTTGAAGTGCGGGCGCACGTTCAGGCTGACGCGGTACCAGCCCGGCTCGCCTTCAACATCGCTGACGATGATTTGGGCTGCGCGCAGTGGACGACGGCCACGGACTTCGGCGCTCGGGTTTTCCTGGTCGGCCACGTACTGGCGGATCCACTTGTTGAGTTCCAGCTCGAGGTCGGTACGTTCTTTCCACGAACCGAGTTGCTCGCGCTGCAGCACTTTCAAGTAGTGAGCCAGGCGGTTGACGATCATCATGTACGGCAGTTGGGTGCCGAGCTTGTAGTTCAGCTCTGCGGCCTTGCCTTCAGCGCTGATGCCGAAGAACTTCGGCTTCTGCACCGAGCTTGCGGAGAAGAACGCCGCGTTGTCGGAGCCTTTACGCATGGTCAGGGAGATGAAACCTTCCTCGGCCAGTTCGTATTCACGACGGTCGCTGACCAGTACTTCGGTCGGGATCTTGGTTTCGATTTCGCCCATGCTTTCGAAGTGGTGCAACGGCAGGTCTTCAACCGCGCCACCGCTTTGCGGGCCGATGATGTTCGGGCACCAGCGGAATTTGGCGAAGCTGTCGGTCAGCTTGGTGCCGAACGCGTAGGCAGTGTTGCCCCACAGGTAGTGTTCGTGGCTGTTGGCGACGGTTTCTTTGTACACGAACGACTTGACCGGGTTTTCTTCCGGGTCGTACGGGTTACGCAGCAGGAAACGCGGCACGGTCAGGCCAACGTAACGGGAGTCTTCCGACTGACGGAAGCTCTGCCATTTGGCGAATTGCGGGCCTTCGAAGTGATCTTTCAGATCTTTCAGGTCCGGCAGACCGGTGAAGCTTTCCAGGCCGAAGAATTTCGGGCCAGCCGCAGCAATGAACGGCGCGTGAGACATGCAGGCTACGCTGGACACGTACTGCATCAGTTTCACGTCCGGCGAGCTTGGGGACATGTAGTAGTTGGCGATGATCGCGCCAACCGGCTGACCACCGAACTGACCGTATTCAGCGGTGTAGATGTGCTTGTACAGGCCCGACTGCATCACTTCCGGCGAATCTTCGAAGTCGTCCAGCAGGTCGTCCTTGGAGACGTTGAGGATTTCGATCTTGATGTTTTCGCGGAAGTTGGTGCGGTCGACCAGCAACTGCAGGCCACGCCATGACGATTCCAGGGACTGGAAGTCCGGGTGGTGCAGGATTTCGTCCATCTGACGGCTGAGCTTGGCATCGATCTCGGCGATCATGCGGTCGACCATGGCCTTTTTGACCGGCTCGCCGTTGTTCTGCGGCTTGAGCAGCTCTTCGATGAACGCCGACACACCGCGTTTGGCGATGTCGTAGGCTTCGTCGTCCGGGGTCAGGCGGGTTTCGGCGATGATGCTGTCGAGAATGCTGTATTCGCCGTTCTCGTTGCTCTTTTGCTGTGCTGCGCTAGTGCTCATTGTGGCTTCCTTGGCTGATAGGGGCTCAGGCGTCCTGGGCTGCGGCGTTCAAGCCCAGCTCACCCAGTACGCGACCGCGGGATTCGTCGTCGGCGAGCACGCCTTCGATGGCTTTGCGGAACGCAGGCGCGTTACCCAGCGGGCCTTTGAGGGCCACCAGCGCGTCGCGCAGTTCCATCAGTTTTTTCAGCTCAGGCACTTGCTCGACCAGCGAGGCCGGGTTGAAGTCCTTCATCGAGTTGACGCGCAGTTGCACGGCCAGCTCTTCAGTGTCGCCTTCTTCCTGAAGACGGTTCGGCACGCTCAGCGTCAGGCTCAGCTCTTGCTTGGCCAGCACTTCGTCGAAGGTCATTTTGTCAATGCTGATCGGCTTGCGATCTTCGACTTTGCGTTCGTCCTTGCGGTGGGTGTAGTCACCGATTGCCAGTAGCTTCAGCGGCAGTTCAATCTCTTCCTGAGCACCGCCGGTGGCGGGTTTGAAGGTGACGTTGATGCGTTCCTTGGGGGCTACCGAGCCTTCTTTGGCCATGGCTTTTCTCCTTGCGGTTGTGGCCCTGGGGCCTATTCGAGTACCACTTCGAGATCGAGGTGGCACAGCCTGCGATAAATCTCTTCCTTGCGTTCACGCACTGCATGGTTCTGCGGTAACAACTCGCAGCAGCTATGCAGCAAATGCAGTACTTCCAGCGCAAGATCGGGCTCCCAGGCGTGCAGGCCTGAGTCCTGTAATGTTTGGTCGAGGGTCTCGAGTTGGGTCTTGGCCAGTTCGTATTTCTTGGCCATGAAGCACAACCGCGCGAGGGCGAACTGCCAGAAGAATCGAACCCGCCCGCCGTGGGCGCTTTGCAGGCCCTGCTTGAGGATTTGCACGGCGGCCTTGAGGCCGTCCTTGCGCAGAATCGGCATGACTTCTTCCAGGGCCACTTCCCAGGCCGGCTGGGTATCGGCGACTTCGACCTTGCGCGGCGCACTGGCGCTTTGCAGGTGCGGCATGACGTGGGCGCCGATCCAGGCGCGTGTGGCCGGATCGGCGAACGGCGCGCCGTCGTGGAAACGCAATTCGATGATGCCGGGCAGGCGCTGAACCAAAAGCGCGAAGTGGATTTCCACTTCGCGCATTGCCATCTCGGCGTTCAGCCCCTGGAGGCATTCCCAGACCATTCGCTGGCCATCGAACCAGAACGGCGCCTTCGCCAGGCTCGCCTCCAGCTCTACCAGCAGATCAGCGTATTTCCCCTGGTCGTAGCGGTCCTGATAGGCCTTGAGTTTGTCCGCCGGCACGCCACGCAGAGCGGTGATCTGTTCGGCGTTGCGCTCGGGCACCGCGTCGATGGGCAACCACAGCAACGTGCGATTGAGGCGCAGGGCGCGCAGGTCGGTGGCTTTCTGTTTGAGCCACCAGGCACACAACGGACGGGCGTTTTCCTGCTGGGCGCGCAGGGCCTTGTGGGCTTCTTTCTCGTTGTCGATCGGCGCGCCGGGGGTGAGCAGCTGGGTCGCGGCCTGCTTGACCTGGGCCACCGCGGCGCCCACCACACCGGGCTCCGGCTGGTTGTCGGCGGCGCGTTGAACCATGTTTTTCAAGCGACGGGAAATCGGCAGCAGCAACGGCGCGTCGTCGCCCAAATGCTCGGTGCACGCGGCGTCGAGGCCTTCCAGATGCTCGACCAGACGGCGGAACATCGGCAGTTGCTCTTTGATCGCGACGTTTTCGTTCAGCACCTGCTCAAGACGCGGCACCAACCAGCTGATGGCAGCGGAGCGAGTGCGGGCCTTGTTCGGGTGAACCTCGGCCCAGTGGTTTTCACAGAGGTGGTGCAACAAACCGAGGCCGGCCAGCAGCCCCTGGAAGGATTCGCGCTGGTACAGCGCCCAGGTCAGCCACGCTCCGACACGCAAATCCTTGGATTGAGTGCGCAGCAGGTTTTCACTGTTTTCGCGGATTTTCAGCCAGTCGATCTGACCGCTTTCGTGCATGGACGAGGCTTTGCCCAGCTCGCTTTCCAACGCCTCATATTCGCTCGAAAAGCGAACGTCCTCGCCCGCGAAATTCTCTTTGGAAACAGAGGCTTTTGCGAGTTCAAGGTAATGGGCGGAAAGTTTGCTTGAGTAGGACATCCATGGCCTTTAATTAGGATTACGGTCATACGGCTCATTGGAGTTGAAATGGAGCCGGACAGTATCAAAGAGCTGCGATGAATCTCATCCAATTGAGTTCATGCTCTTTCAAGGCGCGCATCCTAATCACAATGATGGCCATTAGCAAGCAACCAATAAAACAATAGAACTACGTCTTCGTTATTGCTGTAGGAGATCACCCTATATGCCACAGGGGATCCCCTGACGCCGGCTTTGACCTCCCCAGCTTCGACGCATCGCCCCCGCAACCATTGAGCCAGAGCGGTTCATCAACCCCACCAATCATCACAGGACATTCACGCCCTGAAACGGAACCCAGCATGACAAAAATAAAACATGAAAAATGTAGGAGCTTTCCGAAAAGTTACAGTCATCCATGGACAAGGCGATGACTGAAAATAAGCATAAAAAGTGCCATCATAATGATGGCACTTTTATATTTCAGCAAACTCTACATACATGGAGTTACATAGACCAGCCCATTACCGTGGGCTATTAAGAATCATCTGCCATCCGTTGAGTCACAAAATGCCGGTTCTAGATTAAGTAGTACGAATTAAATCCAAAACACGCAGGCCATCCAGTTTCCACGCATTCGCTTGCTCCGATCAAAGTCAGCCAGTACAGATCGTTCCCATGCTCTGCGTTCCGACTACGCAGAGCGTGAGAATGATCAAGACCTACAGAAACTCAATCAAGCATTCGGGCAAGGCACCGGCGCCCAGTCGCCCAGGTCCGGGTTCTTGCACATGCTGTTGACCTGAGTGGTGCCTGCGCTGGCGACTTGCTTGCTTTCCGCCTGTTTGGCTTGTGCGGTCTGCAAGGTTTTCTCGGTGGTGACCGCTTCTTTCGGCACGGTTGGCAGCACCGGTTTCTTCGCCGGTTTCACCGCTTTTTTGCTCTTGGTCGGCGTCACGACCGGGGTGGTTTCTGCGGACGCCACGGTGACCACGTCGGTGCGCTGCACGCCTACTTGCTGCAGGTCTTTTTCGTAGGCCTGGGTGTAGTTGTTCAGGTCTTCGCTGGCTTTACCGTTAACCGCGACGATCAGGTCGTTGGACTCTTTGAGGCCCGCGACGATTTCTGCCAGACGCTTGCGGCCCTCGGTGTCGTTGACGGTCTTGGCCTTGCGGTCGGTGACCAGTTTGGTAAACGCATTCTGGTAGCACTGCTGCGAAGCCTTGGCGTACGCGGTGCTGCGGTCGATGTCGGCGGAACTTTTGTTGACGTCGGAGGCGTAGGACGCGATGCGCTGGTTGTCATCGGCGATCTGCTTCTGACGCTCGTTGTAATAACCGACCGCGCCGCCTGCCAGGGCACCGCCCGCTGCACCGATGGCGGCGTTGCGGCCACGGTTCTCGGAATCGACCAAGGCACCCAGCAGTGCACCGCCGACAGCGCCGACGGCCGCGCCGGTGACAACTGACTTGGTCATGTTCGAATCGGTGGCACGCAGGTGCTGTACCGGCTCGTAGCAG
Organism: Pseudomonas sp. EL_65y_Pfl2_R96; assembly: GCF_963970905.1. Taxonomy (NCBI): domain Bacteria; kingdom Pseudomonadati; phylum Pseudomonadota; class Gammaproteobacteria; order Pseudomonadales; family Pseudomonadaceae; genus Pseudomonas; species Pseudomonas sp. EL_65y_Pfl2_R96. The sequence continues at coordinate 75,106 of NZ_CAXAQH010000021.1, forward strand.
TTGGGGTAGTACTCGACCTTGGTGCTCGAGGCGACCTTGGAGGTCGGCGACGTGGCGCAACCGGTCAGTACGGTGCTGAAGCCGACGGCCATCAGCAACAAGTGACGCTTGGAAAGCGAAGCAAAAGATTTACGGGAGGAAAGCATAGTTGTGTTCTCTTTTAAGTTTGACCAGCTCAGCACGACCCACCGCCGCCTGAGTCCCTTCCAAGCTCGCTATACAACGAACGATCATGACCGCTGGGCGTTCGATGCGAGCAATTCCTTCAATATCGCCGCCGGATCGGCTCGTCGTTGCTGACGATAGTCATCGACATGGCGAACGAACAACGTTGCGCGCGTGACCAGGCTCTTGCCCAGTACCGGCTTGCGCTCCAACTCTTCCTTGATGCGTTGAAACTGCGCCTGGATCACGGCATCGGTGTAGCGCGTGCCGGTCGCCAGGTTGTCGATGTAGATCGCCACCGCGCCGTCCAGCGCGCTGCGGCCATTGTCGATGGCGGTAGCGAACAGCTTGGCGCTGACCTCGTCCTTGGCGTCCACGGCCTGCTGGCGACTCTTCTGCAAATTGGTCAGGCGAATGTTGTAGTTGTTGACGGTCTCGGCCACCAGGGCCGCCGACTGGATCAGGTTGCCGGCCGCTTCCTCGCGCTGCTGGGCGATGAGCGAGACGTTGCGCTTGAGCTCTTCGTTGACCAGCCCCAGCTCGGCTTGCAAGCGCGGATCGACGCTGGCAGCAATGATGCTGTCCAGGCGTTTGGTCGGGTCCTGGGCGCCGTCGATCGCATCGGTCAGCGAAGCCAGCCGACCTTCTTTCTGCCATTGGGCAAACAGTTCCTTGTAGCGCGAACGTGGCGCCGACAACGCGCCAATCGCGACCCGGAACCCGGTGGTTTCGTTGTTTTGCTCGGTGCCGTCGGCGGCGAACAGCGGGTACTCGCGGCGCATCCCGGTGAACAAGGTGCCCTCGCCTTCCAGGTAATTGCCGCCCTTGACCACAAAGCCCCCGTAGGTGCCCTGGCGGCGTCCGGCGTGCACGAGCTGGAAGGACTCCTGGACCATCTCGGCGGCATTGCCGATCACGTCGAACAGGCCGATGGGGTTTGCCAGCTTGGTACCGATCGGCATCAGCCGCGCGGCCTGGCCGGTGCCGCCGGCGACCTGATTGAAGACTGCCCAGTCCGCCAGTGGCCCATCGCTTTCGCTGCCCTCCAGACGCCGGGGAAACAGGCGCCCTTCCAGGTCCTGACGGCTGACGGCCTGCCCGCCACGGGCAGCAAATTCCCATTCGACCTCGGTCGGCAAACGCACAAAACCCAGCCCGCCCTCTTCCGCCGAGGTGCCGCGACCGCTCACCGGTAGCAGGTCCTTGTGGTATTTCATCAGCCAGGCGCTGTACACCGCCGAGAAGCGTTCGGCCTCGAATCGCGACAACTTCACCTTGGGCAAACGCCCGGCCATGCCTTGCGGCGCCTCGGCTTGCAAGGCCTCGCAGGCCGGCGCCGGCTCGCCGCTGGCCAACGATTGAGCCTGGGCCATGACCTGGGCGTATTGGCGGGCGGTAACTTCGTATTTGCCGATGAAATAGAGCATCGGTTTGAGTGGTGTCTTGGTGTCTGTCTTGGGCATCAACGGCGTGATGGTCTTGCCCCAATCCTTGGGCAGATCCTTGAGGGTGAACTGGCCATTGATGAAGTCCCGGCGATAACCTGAAATGAACGACTGTTGATAACCGGCCTCGCCTTCGCTGAACGGGTAACCGAGGCTGATCTCGCGGTCGTCCAGAGCGCCCTGGGCCAGGATGTAGACGTAACGGAACACCATCTGCCCTTCGCACGGCAGCGGCAGGCTGACGTCGTCGGGCAACGGCTTGGGGTTGTCCAGTTTGTCGGTGCTTTCATCAGCCCAGACCATGCCGGCCAGGCTCAGCGCCACGGCGGCGCCCAGTAACTTATACATCTCGGATTCCTTCAAACGCCTGGATACGCGCCACTCGCCAGCCACCACAGACCGCCGCCACGGCGCTGACGCCGAGCACGGCCACCAGGGCCAACGCGTAGTGACGCGCCAGCAGATGACTGGCGTACTCGCCCGGCATCTGCGCAAATAAATGGTTCAGACCTGATTGCGCCAGGCCATACAGCCCGGCACTCAACAGGGCGGCAAGGCAGGCGCTGTACAGCGCCTGCACCACCACAAACAAAAGCAACGCCGCCGTGGAAAACCCCAGCAGACGCAACACCGACAACGCTCGACGCTTGCGCTCGACCGCCGCCAGCGCGCCGGCAAAAATCGCCGCGAACGCTCCCGCCACGGCCAATCCGGCAATGATCCAGAACACAATGGACAGGTTGCGGCTCAGTGATTGCACCTGGGCGATGGTCTGGGCCTGGGTCGAGACCAGCAGATTCTGCGCAGCGAAGTACTGACGCAGTGGCTCGACATCCTTGAGGCTGCGGGCGTAAAGACGAAACGCCGGATACACCCGTTGCTCCGTCACGCCCACCGCATCACCTGGCCAACCGAACGCCGGCACGGCGCGGCCGTCCCGGTAATCTTCAGCCGCTTCCAGTAACGTCAATGAGGCGAACAATCCGTCCCGGGCGAAGGCCTCCAGCGGCAGAACGTGCAGCACCTGGACGCGAGTGCGCTGCGCCTCGCCGCGACCGGCCACCTGCCGGCCGAAACTGGCCTGCAGCCAATCACCGGCCTTGGCCCCGAGTTTTTCGGCGGCGGTCTGGCTGAGCAGCACCTGATCCAGCCCTGGGGGCACCGGCAGATTGCCGAGCAAGGGGTCGTTGGCGGCGGTGGGGATCATTTCGACGGTCACCGTCGAAGCGCCAGCGGTCAGATCCGTCGTCGCGGCAATCTGCCGGGTGCGCGGCAAAGCGAAAGCCACGTCGCTGCGCCGGCTCAATTGTTCGATAAACGCGGCACTGAATCGGCCGCCGCCCAAGGGAATGATTTCCCGGGTGGCCGGGTCGTTTTCCAGGCGCTCGGTCAAACTGCTGACCAGGCCGAATTTCAAGCCGAACAGCACCAGCAGCGGTGCGACCACCGCCACCAGCGCCAGTACCGAACAGGCCGACAGCCATGCATCGTTGCGGTAATCCTGCCAGGCCAGGGAAACCACCAGCGCATTACGCATCAGCAGCCTCCCCGAGGGTGGCGGTGACACCGCCATCGACGTCGCGATGACAACTGATGCGCCGCACCTGCAAACCGCTGGCGCGGGCCAGTGACTCGTCGTGAGTGGCGACGACGCAGCACACGCCGTGTTCGCGGGCCTGGGTCACCAGTAACTGCATCACGCGCTCCGCGTTCAGCGGATCGAGGGCGGCGGTCGGTTCATCGGCCAACAGCAGACGCGGCCCATGGGCCAGGGCCCGGGCGCAACTCACCCGTTGTCGTTGGCCGACAGACAAGTCGCCCGGCCTTTTGCCCAGTTGATCAGCGATATCCAGTGCCCCGGCCAGGCGATCCACGCTACCGTCGTCTTTCAAGCCAAGCAGTTTTCGCGACAGGTCAATGTTGCCGCGCACGTCCAGAAAATCCAGCAGGCCACCGGTTTGCAGCACGTAGCCCAAGTGCCGGCTGCGCAAGTCCGCCAAGGCACTTTGCGCATCTGCGCGCCACAGCCCGGTAATGTCTGTCCTGGTTTGGCCGGGCGCAAAATCAAACTGTCCGGCCTGATCCGGAGCCAGCACCAGCGCCAGCAAATCCAGCAACGTGCTTTTGCCACAGCCACTGGGACCGACCACCGCCAATTGTTCACCGGCACGCAGTTGCAGCCGTGGAATCACCAGGCTGTAGCGCTGGCTGCCGGCGCCTCGGCTTTTGTGCACTGCGCTCATGTTCAGCATCACGGCAGCGTCGACAATGGAACGCGGTACAAGGCATCACCCGGTTCGGCGTCGCCGAAACGCACCCAGTTAGCCAGGTCGTTGTGGAAGGTTTCGTAGAGGCGGATCTTCGAGTCCAGCTCGTCGATAAAGTCTTCCTGCTCGGCCACGCTCAGGGAAAGCCACAAGTCCTGAGTCATGTTCAGCGACTTGCTGCGATAGGGCAGCCCTTCCAGGTACTCACCCAGAACCCCGCCATCAGCCAGGTTGCCGCCCTTGCGCAAGGCCGAAGGGTCGCGGCTCATGTAGGCACTGGCGCTGGCGATTTCCTGGAAGAAATTCTTCGGCGAGGTCTGGGTCTTGCGGGCGGCATCGACGATCAGCTTCAGCGATTGCTGCAAGTCGTTGAGCTGCAACTTGGTCAACATCACGCACACCTGGAACGCCGGCAGTGTCGGGTTGGTCAGGTCGCGGTCGGCGGTCCAGGCGCTGACCAGTTGCGGCGCCTGGCTGGCGGCTTTACGCCCCAGGAAGTCCATGTGCATCGCGTAGCCGACAGCCGCCGACTTGTCGGTCAGGCTCGGTGCGGCGCTCAGCAGCGGCACGGTTTGCGGCTTGCCGCTGCGCACCTGATGCACCAGGTCGGCAAACACCGAACCGATCTCATCCACCCGCTCACCGAACTTGCGCACATCGGCGCCCGGCACCGGAATGTACAGGTCGCCGATCTGCGGGTTGGCGTCGGCGGTCAGGGTGCGGTACTGGCTTTGCGCACCGTCATGGGTTTTCTTGCCGGCATCGCTAAGCAAGTGCAAGGCGTAGATCTTGATCTGCTTGCCCAGCGCGGCCTGGCGCACTTCGGCCTCGTTCATTTGCGTGGCGGCATAGGGGTCGTTCTTGCGCAAGGCACCGGCATCGGTGACCAACAGAATCAGGCGCCCGCCATAGCCGGACCAGTCCATGCCCTCGACCGCTTCCATCACGCCGGCAAACGCATCTTCGTTGAACGAATGGCTCGAGACCGTGGACGCCTTGACCTGCCGCGCCAGGTCCATGAAGCGCTGCGGGTCGCGGCCCTGTTCCAGGGTGATCAAGGTTTTGGCGACGTATTCCAGGCCCGGGGTTTTCTGGATGCTGCTGCGAAACCCCACCAGGCCAAAGCTGACACTGTCCAGCTCGCCCCGCTCGGCGATGCGGGTTTGCAGTTGGTGTACGACGTCGCGGACCTGATCGATGTAGGGCTGCATGGACACGGTGGTGTCAACGACCAACACCACGGCGGTGCGGAACGCGTCGGCGTTAGCAGTAGTGATTGGTGTGTTGTTGGCAGCGGCCTTCGGAGCATTACCGGGGTCGATGGACGCCACATTCAGCAACTGCACCGGCTGGCCGTTTTCGTCGAAACTCTCGCGCGAATCGAAGATCGGCAACAGGTAAAACTGATTCTGCGGCACCGCACTGGCGGCCGGTTCCAGGGCCAGCACCCGCTGGTTGTCTTCGCGATTCTGCTGGGCCTTGAGCAACAGGTTTTTGGCGGCCGACGGATCGGCCAGCAGCTTCTCCACGTCACCGGGCTGACGCAGGAACATCACCGGCGCACGGCCGGAGCGTTCGGTGAACTTGAGCACCAGGCTTTGCTTCCAGTCGCTGACTTGTGCGGCCGGCAACCAGCCGTCACTGCGCCCGTCGGTGGCGACGCCAACACGCAGCCACGGGCTGCCATCAACCTCTTTGCGCTCATAGACGTAAAGCACGGAAAACGCCGGCAAGGCCTTGCCAGGTGTGGCTCCCGGGTCGCTGGCGTATTTCGCCCCCGGCTTGCTGAGTACCCGCTGGAACAAGGTTTTTTTGCCGGCCATCAACAGCGGACGCTGACCGCCATCGACCTCCGTCGCCACCGGGGGATTGACGGGTGGCGCCACGGCCGGCGGCGGACTGACCGGCGGCGCTGAAACCACCGGCACCTTGGCGTCGGTTTCGACGTCACCGGACAGCCACCAATAACCCGCGCCGCCCAAGGCCAGCGCCACGACCACCGCGACGGCGGCGAGTGCGAACACCGGCCCCTTGCGCTGCTCCGAGACCATGGACGGCGGCGGCTGCACAGTCGGCGGAACAGGCTTGGGTCGAGGTTGTGGCTGCGCGGGGCCGGTCGGTATATCGATGGACACCGGCGTCAGCCCCGCCAGGTCATTGCTCACCGCAATCGGCAATACCGGTATTGGCAATGGCCGGATCGTGGTCGCTTCAACCGATTCCCGAGGCAGATTATCCAGCGCCTGCAACAGCGCCGCTGCATTCGGGAAACGGTCGGCCGGATCCTTGGCCAGCAGCTTGCGCAGCACCTCTTGATAGCGGCCGTGGTGCACCGGCAGCTCCGGCAACGGTTCGGTCAAATGCGCCAGGGCCGTGGAGAGCGCGTCGTTGCCGGTATACGGCAGTTTGCCGACGAGGATTTCGTAGAGCACCACGCCCAAGGCATAAAGATCGGCCCGGCCGTCAATATCCTGGCCACGCGCCTGTTCCGGGCTCATGTAGCTGGGGGTACCGACGGCGAAACCGGCCTGGGTGAACTGGGTGCGGTCGTCCATGGACTTGGCGATACCGAAGTCCGAGAGCACCGCCGTGCCATCGGCACGGAACAGAATGTTCGCCGGTTTGACGTCGCGATGAACCAGCCCCAGCCCATGGGCATAGCCCAGGGCCGAAGCGATCTGGCGGATGTAGATCAGGCCCTGTTCTGGCGTCAGGCCGGCGGCGATGCGCTCCTTGAGCGTGCCGTTGGGCAGGTATTCCATGGCCATGTAATACAGCTCACCGACATGGCCGATGTCATGGATGGTGACCGTATGCGGGTGCGACAGGCGCGCCAGGGTTTTGCCTTCGCGCAGGAAGCGCTCGCAGAAACTCGGGTCGGCCGCCAGCGCGGCGGCCATGACCTTCAGCGCCACCTTGCGCTCCAGCGAGCGCTGGGTCGCCAGGTAAACGCTGGCCATGGCGCCTTCGCCGATCTCGCCGTCGATGTCGTAGCCGGGGATCAGAATGTTCAGGGTGGAATTCATGACGGCACCTTCACGACGATGACGGTGATGTTGTCCGGAGCGCCGCGCATCAGGCCCAGAGACACCAGGCTGCTGGCGATTTCCCCGGGCTCGTCGTGGCTCAGCACCTCGCGGATCTCATGATCTTCAACCGTTTTGTTCAGCCCGTCGCTGCACAACAGGTAACTGTCGCCGGGCCTCAATAGCAGCTCGACCATCGCCAGCTCCAGTTGCGCCTCGACCCCGATGGCGCGGGTGACAATATTGGCCCGTGGATGCACCCGGGCTTCAGCTTCGCTGAGCAGGCCGCTGTCCTGCAGATCCTGAACGTAACTGTGGTCCCGCGAGATGCGTTTGAGTCGGCCGTCACGCAGGCGATACAAGCGACTGTCACCCGCCCACAGGCATACCCCGCGCAAGTCACGCGCCGCCATCACCACCACTGTGCTGCCCATCATGGTCACGCCGCGGTTGGCGGTCTCTTCACGCACGGCGGCGTTGACCCGCAGCAGGTCGGCTTTCAGCGCGGCGGCGTATTCATCCAGCGAGCGGCCCACGGCAATGCTACGCAGACTGTCGACGATCAGACTGCTGACGTAGTCGCCCGCCGCGTGCCCGCCCATGCCATCGGCGACCACCCACAGGCCGTTTTCCGGCCGGTCCAGGCAAGCATCTTCGTTAACCTGGCGGACCATACCGACATGGCTCTTGCTTGCAGATTTGAACGTCTTTCCAACGCTTGAACACATCTACACAACACCTTCTTGGCCGAGCAAAAATTGCGCAAAATCAGCGGCGGCCGGCAGGCCCTGGCACCGCAATAAAGCGGGAGCGATACGCTCCGAACCCTGGCCCCACCACAGGCTTGCGCCTTCGCAGGCCAGTTCGGCTAGCGCGGTCATTCGCGCCTTCGGATTAGTGGCATCAAAGCAATGCAGGCCGGCAAAACGGCTGCTTGGCGCGCGACGCAGATACGCCGGGCTGCCCAGCGCTTCCAGTCCTGCACCGAAAGCTTCGAAGCTCGCCTCCACGCTCAACGTGCTCAACATCAATTGCTCAACCTGCTCAAACCAGGCATCCGAGCCGCCCACCACCGATGCCGGATCAGCGTCGTGATCCAGCAGCACCGCGACGGTCAGCGGAAAATACCGGCCAACCCGATCGATGCTCGGCATCACCACCCCAACGGCGGCCTGCGGCCCACATACACCGGGCCCGACCATAAAGCGCCACAGCGGACTGACCAGATAGGCATCCAGCCAACGGTCCCCGAGGCTCTGGCTGGCGAGCAGGCCCGCCGCCAGCCACGAATCCCAGGGGCCGATAAAACTCTGCGGCAAGCCACGGCTGACAAAGTCCCCGCGACTGGCCAGTTTTCCATAGAAGCCCGGCGTGCTCATAAACGCTCCGGCAGGCTGAAACCGCTGAGCACACGGCTCTTGAACGGGTTGAAGGCGCTGTTGGCCCGCAACTCATAAGAGACGCTGGCGCCGTCGACCCGCAGCCGCAGGTTGAAGCGATCCGGCGAGTTGCCGGCGGTCAGGTCCGATTGCTCCAGCAGGCGGAACCAGGCCCAGGGCCCGTCCAGGGTGATGCCCGAACGACCGCTGGCTGAAGGCGGCATGATCGAGATCCGCACCACGCCGATGCTGCCGGGGTTGGGCCATTGCATGGAGGTGGGGCGGCTCGGGCCGTGGTCGTAGCTCAACTGCTGGCCATCGAGGTCGAGCAAAAACTGGGTAATGGTGGCGTCCATCGCCACTGGCTTGAGTTCGAAGCGCACCATCGGCTGGGTGCCGCCGGAACGGAAAAACGCATCCCGGATGGTCGCTGCCCGCTGGAAGGTTTGCAGTACGCCAGGGGCAATGCCGAGCTTCTGTGCGGCGCCCGGTTGCCAGCGCCAGGCCTGGGTCGAGGTATCCACGTACGGCTGCAGGTATTTGCGGAAGTAGTTGTCCATCACCCCGCCCACGCCGAAGAACTGGCCGAAGTCGTCCAGGGTTGCGTCTCGCGCACTGCCCGGCGACATCGGATAACGCCCGGCCAGGGACTGGCGATAGATGTTCACCACTTCGCTGGTCCAGGCCGCGTTCAGTTGATTGCGTACCCCGCCCATCATGCTGTTAGTGGTGGAGTTGACCACCGACTTGACCAGCCCCTGCACCAGCGGCGGCTGACGTTCGGCGTTGAGGCTGACCCGTGTCGCGGCCGCTGCGGCCTGGTTCTTGGCTTCGCCGAGCAAGGCCTCGCCGCTGGCGCCGACCATGGCGCTGACCTGCACATACAGGGCGTTCATGTCGGCCAGCAGGCCGTCGATGACCGCCGGCTCGCCTTCGTTTTTGCTGACGATGCTGTTGAGTTCGGCAAAATGCGCGGTGACTGGATCGTCACTGGCATCCGGTGTGTTTTGCGTCGCCTGCTCCTGGCCGAGCAAGGTGCCCAAGCGCTCCTTGAGCTTGTCGACCCCACCCTCGACCGGAGCGCCCTTGGCGGCCAGCAGGCGTTCTTCCTGTTGCAGATCGGTTTCCTTCGCCACGGCCACCAGCAGTTTTTTCAACGGCGAGGTCGGGCCGGAAATCACCCGCAGCACATCGGCGGCCTGGGCCACGCTGGTGATCGGCACGAAGTCGATATCAGCCAGCAAGGCGTCCCACTGGCGCTGGTAATCCTGGAAATACAGGCGGCGCACGTCGGCGGCCAGGCTGACGACGTTCTGTTGTTCTGCCTGGTCGCGACCGAGCACCCACTGCTCCTCGGCCAGGGTGCCGGTCTGGTTCAGGCTGGTCAGCAAAAACCCTTGGCGGTAACCCTTGGCCGTGAAGAAGCCGCTCAAGGGTTCGCCCAGGGGCTTGCCGCTCTTGCGGCTGAACACCAGCGCGGCATCACGCCCGGCCGCTTCGTTGATACGAAAGTCCGGGATGCCGTCCGGCAGTTTCTGCCGCTTGACCCGGTCATAGACACGCTGGGCCACCGGCAGTTGCTGCAACTGCCGACGCAGGTCGTCGATCAGGCGCGGGTCCAGACGTGCGGTGGGCGGATGGCGTTCGAACAGTGCCAGCAAGTGCTCCTCCAGGGCCAGACGCTGCTCGGCCGGCAGGTCACGCGGCAGGCTGCGATCCCAGTCCAGGGCGATCCACGCCTTGATGAAGTCGGCATCGTAATGCTCGCTGTCGGCGAGCATCAGGTAGGCCTTCAAGCCTTCGTAAAGGAAGTCCGAATTGCCGCCGCCGTGCAGTTGCTCTTCGATGCGCGTGAGCAAGCGTGGCGCGAAGACCGCGATCAACAGCTTGCGATAGACGCTGCCAGACTCGGCTTCAAGCATGTTGCCCTGATACAGGCCCAGGCCTTCGGCCCAGCTCGGCGCATCGTCGGCCAAGTGCTTGACCGCGTTGAGCAAAGGCAACACCGCGAGCACGTCCCGTTGTGCCGGGCTGAGGTTCTGCACGGCCTGGCCCAGGGGCGCGACTTTCTGATCGACTTGCGCGATATACGCCTGGTTGGCGCGGTAGCTGACCCACCACAAGGTCCCGACCACCAGCACCAGGGCCACGGTCGAGGCCAGAACACCCCGGGCGATCCACTTGCGCCGACGTTCGACTTTCGGGTTGACCCCCACCAGCCCACGCTCGGCAAAGGCCACGGCACTGAAGAGTTTTTCGATGAAGTAACTGCGCCCGGTGCCGTTCTGGCGCGCAAGGTGCTGGCGGTCCAGGTTCATGCTCTGGGCCATGGAGCCAATCAGCCGGTCAATCGGACTGCCTTCCTGGGTGCCGCTGGTGAAATACACCCCGCGCAACAGCACCCGCTCTTCAAAGGCGTTGGGTTTGAATACGCCCTCAAGGAAGCTTTGCAGGCAATCCTTCAACGCGCCGAACTGTTGCGGGAAGCCGTAGATCAGATCGCGCCGCGCCGGGTCGCGTTCCTGTTGCAAACGCTCCACCAAACGATCGTTGAGGCGCTGTTCCAGGCCGGCGAATTCGCTTTGCAGAAGGGCCAGCGGGCTGTCATTGTTTTTACCGTCGTCCAGGGCAAAGGTCATACCCCAGACCTGAGCCCGCTCTTCCTTGCTCAGGGTATCGAAATACTCCATGAACCCTGGCACCAGATCGAGTTTGGTCAACATCAGGTAGATCGGAAAGCGCACGCCCAGTTGCGTGTACAGCTCCTGGATACGCAGGCGGATCGCGGCGGCATGGGCAGCGCGCTCGGCGTCACTGCTCAGAAGCAGGTCGGAGAGGCTGATGGCGATGAACGCACCGTCGATCGGACGCCGGGCCCGCTGTTTTTTCAACAGGCCGAGAAAACCCAGCCACGCGGCTTTATCGACTGTCGCATGGCTGTCCTGGGTGGTGTAGCGCCCGGCGGTGTCGAGCAGCACGGCCTGATCGGTAAACCACCAATCGCAATTGCGCGTGCCACCGACGCCGCGTACCGCTCCGGCGCCCAATTGCGCCGCCAATGGAAAGTGCAGCCCGGAATTGACCAGCGCCGTGGTCTTGCCCGAACCTGGCGGGCCGATGATCACGTACCACGGCAACTCGTAGAGATTGCGCCGCTCGTCACCGCCCAGCTTGGCTTTCTTCAACAGTGCCAAGGCTTCGTCCATGCGCTGGCGCAGGGTTTCGAGTTCCTCAAAGGTAGCGACGCTGGTCGGGTCCGGCGGGGTTTGCGCCGCCAGGCTGCGCATCACTTCGGCGGCCTGACGGCGCGCCTGGATGATGCGAAACAGCCGATAGGCGATCCACACCGCGAACACCAGAATGATCAGCGTCCAGCGCCGGCCTTCGGGCACCAGGAATTCGAGCAGCGGCCCGACAAACCAGATGATCAGGCTCAGGGCGATCAGCCCCAGCAACGGAATGACCCAGCGGATGATAAAACTGAAAAACGCCTTCACTCGACCCCCTCCGCCAACACTGTGATTTCGACCCGACGATTACGCGCGCGGCCCTCTGTTGTAGCGTTCGAGGCCAACGGTTCGGTGTCGCTGCGGCCTTCGGCGCTGAAGCGCTCGGGCTGGCCGGTTTTGGCCGAGAGGATTTGCAGCACCGAAGTGGCACGCGCCTCGGACAAGGCCCAGTTCGATGGAAACCGCAGGGTGGCAATCGGGCGATTGTCGCTGTGGCCGGTCACCCGGACCTGACCCTTGACCTTGCGAATGGCATCGGCGATGCGCAGCATCAGCGGCTGGAAATTGTCGACGATGCTGGCGCTGCCCGAAGCGAATAGCTCATCGCCACGGATGGTCACCACTGAACGGTCAACGGCATCTTCCACGGCCACCCGGCCGGCCTTGATTTCATCGGCGAGGAAGCCCGCCAGGCGGGGACGTTCGATCAGTTTCGGTTGCACCACCGGACGGTCGATGGCCTGCACCGGGATCTCACCCAGTGCATGGATATTTTTAAACACCGGCTCGGCATCGGCGGCCAGTTTCAAGCGCAGGCCGAACAGCAGTGCCAACAGCAACGCCACGCCGATGGCCACGGCGATCCATGGCGGCATGAATTGCGCCAGCCGGTCGCGGGCCACGGTGACGCCGCGCCAATGGGGCGACAGTTCACGCTCATATTCACCACGGGCGCTGCGGATGACCGTACTGGTGCGTTCACGCAAGGCTTCCAGTTGGCTGCGACCGTCGTTGATGACCCGATAGCGCCCTTCGAAACCCAGGCACATGCACAGGTACAACAGCTCCAGCAGATACAAACGTTCGCGGGGGCTTTGCAGGCAATGTTCCAAGAGCAGGAACACCTTCTCGCCGCCCCAGGCTTCGTTGTGCACGGTGATCAGCAGGCTCTGTTTGCCCCAGTCGCTGGCGCCACCCCACGGCGTACTCAACACCGCTTCATCCAGGGCGGTGCACAAGGCGTAACGGGCCAGCAACACATCGTTGCGCACCACACCGGCAGCCTCGGCGCGCTCCTCGAACTGGCGCAGGTAGGCCAGTAATTGCGCCCGTAGGCTCGCCGGCGCCGGGTGGGCAATGGTGTTACGCAAGCGGGTCAGCAAAGCCAGCAACGGGCCAGCGGCGCTCTCCAGAGGGTTGAGACCTTCGGCTTTGCCGATCAAAAGCGGCGCGGCCGGCATCGAAAGCGGCGCGGCCTGGGCGCGACCGGCATCCGGGCGGGCCGGATCGGCGCCACGGCCACCGGGTGTCGGCATGAATTGGGTACGATCGTCGTTGCTCATTGCGGTTTATCCTCGGATCGCCCAGAAAGCCAGGTTCAGCCCCGGGAATTGCCCCGCGATGTAGAACGCAAAACCGCCGGAATTGGCCAGTTGCTGCCAATGCTCGCTGCCCCGGTCCAGTTCGTAATAGGTGGAGCCGGCGTGATACGGGATTTGCCGTGGCGCCACCGGCAGCGGCAGCAGGCCGATGCCCGGTAATTGCAGGTTGACCAGGTTGCGGATGTGCTCCACCGAGCCGACCTTGCTCTGTTGGCCAAAGTGGCTGCGCAGGGTTTCGGCGGGCACGTCGGCGCGCACCACCAGGATGAAGCTGGCGCTGTCGAGCAGGGCCTTGTCGGCCAGCATCGCCACATGGACGCCGTAAGCTTTTTCGACGATCGGAATCGGCGTGGCCTTGCTGTCGATCAGCATCGACAGCGCCTCTCGCAGGGCTTGCATCACCGGCGCGAAACTCAGCGCCAAGTCATCGTGCTGGTACTGCGGGTATTCCTGGGGGCGCCGACCGGACGCGGTAAAGGTCGAGAACTCCCCGGCCAGGCTCACCAGCTCGCTGTAGAACCGCTCGGGGTGCAACGGGCTCAACTGGCTCAAGTGCTGGATCAGCGGCTGGGCACGGTTGACCAGTTGCAACAGCATGAAATCGGCAATTTCCGAGGCACCGCCGGCACCGGACGCCACCACCCGCCCGGCGAGGGCTTCGCCGCGTTGATGAAGCAGGCCCAGCAATTCGCTGCGAAACGCGGCCAGGGGGTTGGAGGCGACCACATCCAGCAACGGCGGGATGTAGGTGTCGTCGAGTACCAAGGCGCGGTCGGCGCGTTTCTCCTTGATTCGTACCAGGCCGATGGCGGCGTAGTCGCTGATGCCATCCTGGGCTACCAACAATCGCAGCGCCCTCGACCCCACGGCCACCGGGGCCTGGTTTTCGAACGGTGCGTTGTCGTCCCGTACTTCGCGCACCTGGCTCACGTAGCGCGCAGCGCCCAGGGCTTCGCCTTCGTCGACCGTATCACGCGCACCGGCGCGCTTGAGCGGCAAGGCCAGGTACACCAAGCCATCGCGCAGGTTGTCATCGACATTCAGCGGGCTCGGTGCCAGGTCATCCTGGGGAATGTTGAATGGCGTGCCGTCCGGCAACAGGCCCCGCGCCGAGATGATCGCCAGTTTGCCCTGGGCCAGCAGGCCCTGGTCGATCAGCAATTCGGAGAAACCCCAGGCGCCGGCCGACAACGGGCGGCTCCGGGCGTCGATGAGGTTCTCCAGGTAACGGTCATGCTGCTGGAAGTGCTGCGTTCCAATGAACATGCCTTCCGACCAGACCACACGATTGTTCCAGGACATGGGGAGCTCCGATTGCTTATTGGGCAGGGCTGGATGGGGAAACCACGACGGCGCTGCGCACGGCGCGCACGTCGAGGCTGATCTGGTATTCGGTGTATTGGCGCGGCGGGACATTCATTACCGTGCGCCACAACGACTGATCCAGCTCGCGATACCCCACCAGTACGCCGATATGGCGGGTGGCCGGGTCGAGGTCGCGCTGCAGGCTCAGCTGCTGGCCGGGCTGGATCAGCACTTCGTCCTGGTCGATCAGATCTGCGCCGAGCGTCGCCTGGGCCCGTTCGGCCAATGCGAAATAATCGGAACGGCCGAAGGTGGCAGCATTTTTCAATTCGAAAATGCGCACTCGAACCGGAGCTGGCTGGCCAGTGGCGCCGGGGTTGAGCCCGGCAATGGCGTGAAAGTGCAACTCGACCGCGGCAGTGTCGGCCTCGGCCTCGGCCTCAACGGCCTCGGGTTTGGCCGTGTCCTTGGCACATGCGCTCAGCAGAAGCGCGGTGGCTACTGCGAGTAAAAACCTGGGAATCATCCTGCGTCCTCAATGACGTTTCAGCTATCCGTTGTTCCGTTCTTTGCTATGCATGACGTTATGCGACGGCGACGCTCAGTGGCGGCGCTGCCTTGTGCTGTGCTCTTCGTAGGCGCGGCTGAATTCCCGACCGAACAGGTCCTGGAAATCCTCTTGGGCCTCGCGGGAAATATTGCTGTAGAGCTCGGTGAACTGGTGCCAGTACTGGGCCTGTCGCGAGCCAGTGAAAATGCCCGACAGACCACCGGGCTTGCCCATGCGCTCTTCCAGTTGCGCCGGCTCGAAGCGCGTCAGCAGGTGTTTGATCGCAGCTTCTACACCGGCCATCACCGCCAATTGGTGGGCACGCAAGTCGTCGAAGCTGTCGCGCACAGCCTGGTCCGGCGCCATGAACGCCTGATTGCTGTGGCGCAACAACAACAGCAATGCTTCATCGACGTTGGGAGCGAATTTCAGCGGGTTGTTTTCCACCGGTTGAATCATTGTCTGTTGTATGCGGAACTCGCCCTTGAGGCTGCTGCGGGCGCGCAAGACATCGATCAGGCCTTCGACCATCAGCCGATAACTGCGCCCGATGCTTTCCATTTGCGCCTCGGCCTGAGCCTTGTCCAGGCGCACTTGATCCAGACCGGCGCCGCGCAGGAAGGCTTGCAACAGGTCGGGTTGAGCATTGTCGGCCGGGCCGACCGGGCGTTCGACGATGGCCACGGGTGGTTCACGCAGTGGCACAGGCTCGATCGGTACGCTGATTTGCGGTACGGGTGGCGGCGTAACCTCTGCAACAGGCAAGGGGACGATAGCCACCGGCGCAGGCTTGTCGCTGAACAGGTCCCAATCTTCCGGAATCACCTGGGCCGACACCAGCGGTGCAGGTCCGGCCACGGGTGTTGGGTGGGGGATCGGGGTCGGCGGGCGGAAGTCGTGCTGCTCGGCCGGGACATGGTCGGGCTGGGTAGCCGGCGGGACGCTGGTCGGTGTCAGAAAATCGAACAGGTCCGGCATCGTGTCCATGGCCGATACGCCCTGAAAATGTGCAGGTGGTGTCACGGGCAACGATGTCGGCGTATTCACGACGGCGCCCTGACGCCCCATCAGGGCCTCGAAGCTGCTGGACGAATCGGCGAAAGGGTTGTTGTCGGTCGCCGGCAGACTGAAACTGATTCGTGCCTGGATTTCATAATCACCAATACGGATTACTTCTCCATCTTGCAACGGCTCGCTGTTTCCTTTGCGCAGACGAATGCCGGCCTTGACCAATTCCACACCGTTAGTGCTGTTATCGGTTAAGTAATACCGGCCATCTTTATATTGAATAACGCAATGTTTGCCGGAAACCAGACGCTCAGGGTCGGGCAATACCCAGTCATTATCAGAGTTGCGGCCTATTGCCAGCACGCCCTGATCCATGGATTTTTCAGGGCATTGGCCAGGGGTAATTTTGTGATAACTAGTGATAGTCAAACACAGCGACATCTTGCCTCCTTGCTGAACACTTTGCGCGCGGGCGAATCGGGATTCACTCCCGCCAGACTCGGTCCGACAACCTTGCAAACAACCTCGAAAACCGCTTTTTGCCAGCATGATTGCTGATCTTAACCGGCTAGCGTGACAAAAAACCTGCATCAGTGCCCGCCTCGACCAAGCGGTCGCGCGGGTTGACAAGCACCTCACATCTGTCACACAAGGGAAATAGCTTACCTTGACAAGCCATAAGTACTACACCAAAAATGCATAACTTCTTGAATATAAATGATGGCACTTTAAGATCATCGCGCATCCAAAGATGCCAATACACGCAAGGAAACATGTGAAGTTCCACCTGGAACTAACGTGTGAAATGCCCGACTCTGTCAGCGGGCGATAGGGAGATCAAATTCAGTGGAAGTGCCTTTGCTGCTCGCCGCCGTTTCCGCGACTTCGCCTTGCGGTGAAGATCTGGAATATGACGCGGATTTTTTGCGCCTGGAACGCGATTCCCTGGGCCAGCCCGAGCGCAGCATGGGCGATTCGATATTGCCTGCCTCCCCCCCTGAATGGCGCAGCATCCAGCAGCAAAGCCTGGATTTGTTGCAACGCAGCAAAGACCTGCGCATCACCCATTTCCTTTTGCAAAGTTCCCTTGCCCTCGAAGGCGTCACCGGCCTGGCCCGTGTCCTGACGCTGATCAGCGAACTGCTCAAGCAATACTGGGCCGACCTGCATCCGCGCCTGGATGCCGAAGACGACAACGACCCCACCGTGCGCATCAATGCCCTCGCCGGCCTGACGTCCGATGCCACCATTCGCCTGCTGCGTGAAAGCATCCTGGCCCGTTCGCGAACCTTTGGCGCTGTCAGCCTGCGCGCCGCCGCCAATGCCAGCGGCCTGCAAAGCTTCCCTGACGAAAGCCTCGGCGCCGAGCAGCTCGCCGGGGCGTTCCTCGACAGCGATCCCGAACAGTTGGAAATCACCCGCGCAGCTTTGCACGAGGCCCGCAGCGTCGCCGAGGCCATCGAGCAACAGATCAGCGAGCAAGTCGGTTCCGCCCAGGGCGTTGACCTTGGCCCGTTGAAGCAACCGCTAAAAATGGCCTTGCAGATTCTCGGCCAGTTCGCCCCGCAGAGCGGCGACAACCCCCTTCCCGACTCCGTCAGCGACGACAGTGCCGCGCCAGTTGAATACCTGCCCACCGCACCGAGCGCACCGAGCGCACCGCGCAGCACTGGCGAAATCAACAACCGTGACGACGTACTGCGCAGCCTGGACCGGATTCTTGCGTATTACACCCGACATGAGCCCTCCAGCCCACTGCCGGTGCTGTTGAACCGGGCGAAGAATCTGGTGCATGCCGACTTTGCGGCCATCGTGCGCAACCTGATTCCCGACGGCATGAGCCAATTTGAAAACCTGCGCGGACCAGACAGCGAATAAAAGCGAACGGATCACGCAGTCACGTCATCGGCACCGCCGATGACGCCAACACCGTCGCTTGAGCGACCAGGAGCAGCAACGTGGCGAAGCAAAGTTCTCAGAAATTCATCGCGCGCAACCGCGCGCCTCGAGTGCAGATCGAGTACGACGTCGAGCTCTACGGCGCCGAGAAAAAGGTCCAGTTGCCCTTCGTCATGGGCGTCATGGCGGACCTCGCCGGCAAGCCCGCCGAGCCTCTGGCGCCTGTGGCCGATCGCAAGTTCCTCGAAGTGGATGTCGACAACTTCGACTCGCGCCTCAAGGCCATGCAGCCACGCGTGGCGTTCCATGTGCCCAACGAGTTGACCGGCGAAGGCAACCTGAGCCTGGACATCACCTTTGAAAGCATGGACGACTTCAGCCCGGCCGCCGTGGCGCGCAAGGTCGATTCGCTGAACAAGCTGCTCGAAGCGCGGACCCAACTGGCCAACCTGCTGACCTACATGGACGGCAAGACCGGTGCCGAAGAAATCATCATGAAGGCCATCAAGGATCCGGCGCTGCTCCAGGCGCTCGCCAGTGCGCCGAAGCCAGCCGAGCCTCAGGCTTAATCAGGACGAATGATCATGACCGATTCAGTACGTGCAGACGCCCAGACACTGGGCACCACCGAAGAAGCCAGCGAGTTCGCCTCCCTGCTGCTGCAAGAATTCAAACCCAAGACCGACCGCGCCCGCGAAGCCGTCGAGACCGCCGTGCGCACCCTGGCCGAACAGGCCCTGGCGCAGACCGACCTGGTGTCCAACGACGCCATCAAGTCGATTGAGTCAATCATCGCCGCCATCGACGCCAAGCTCACTGCCCAGGTCAATCAGGTCATCCACCACCCCGATTTCCAGCAACTGGAAAGCGCCTGGCGTGGCCTGCATTACCTGGTCAACAACACCGAGAGTGATGAGCAGCTGAAGATTCGCGTGCTCAACATCTCCAAGACCGACCTGCACAAGACCCTGAAGAAATTCAAGGGCACCGCGTGGGACCAAAGCCCGATCTTCAAGAAGATGTACGAAGAAGAATACGGCCAGTTCGGCGGCGAACCTTACGGTTGCCTGGTGGGCGATTACTACTTCGACCAGTCGCCGCCGGATGTCGAGTTGCTGGGCGAGTTGTCGAAAGTCTGCGCCGCCATGCACTCGCCGTTCATCGCAGCCGCATCGCCGACCGTGATGGGCATGGGCTCGTGGCAGGAACTGTCGAACCCACGCGATCTGACCAAGATCTTCACCACCCCGGAATACGCCGGCTGGCGCTCGCTGCGCGAATCGGAAGACTCGCGCTACATCGGCTTGACCATGCCGCGCTTCCTCGCGCGTCTGCCGTATGGCGCCAAGACCGATCCGGTGGAAGCCTTCGCCTTCGAAGAAAACACCGACGGCGCCGACAGCTCCAAGTACACCTGGGCCAACGCCGCTTACGCGATGGCGGTGAACATCAACCGCTCGTTCAAGCACTTCGGCTGGTGCTCGCGCATTCGTGGCGTGGAGTCTGGCGGTGAAGTGGAAAACCTGCCGGCGCACACCTTCCCGACTGACGATGGCGGCGTGGACATGAAGTGCCCGACCGAAATCGCCATTTCGGATCGCCGTGAAGCGGAACTGGCGAAGAACGGTTTCATGCCGTTGCTGCACAAGAAAAACACCGACTTCGCCGCGTTCATCGGCGCCCAGTCGTTGCAGAAACCGGCCGAATACGACGACCCGGACGCCACCGCCAACGCCAACCTGGCCGCGCGCCTGCCGTACCTGTTCGCCACCTGCCGTTTCGCCCATTACTTGAAGTGCATCGTGCGCGACAAGATCGGCTCCTTCAAAGAGAAGGACGAAATGCAGCGTTGGTTGCAGGACTGGATCCTCAACTACGTCGACGGTGACCCGGCGCACTCCACCGAAACCACCAAGGCCCAGCACCCATTGGCGGCGGCCGAAGTGATCGTCGAGGACGTGGAAGGCAACCCGGGGTACTACAACTCCAGGTTCTACCTGCGCCCGCACTATCAGCTCGAAGGTCTGACCGTGTCGCTGCGACTGGTATCCAAGCTGCCTTCGGCCAAAGGCGCGTAAAAACTGCAGCGGCACGCTTGTGTGGGAGCCGGGCTTGCCCGCGATGGCATCAACGCGATCCGGCTGAAAACCGCGGCGCCTGCATCGCGGGCAAGCCTCGGCTCCCACAGGTTTTGTGCGTTGACTGGCATTGGGACAGACCCGAAAAGAGCGTGATGCTGCAGGAGCTTCGAACAGATTTCGCAAGGTCGGCGTTAACCAAACAATGTGGTAGAGACCACACAGGGAGAAAACATGGCTGTTGATATTTTCATCAAGATCGGCGACATCAAGGGCGAGTCCATGGACAAGGCCCACAAGGACGAAATCGACGTCTTGAACTGGAGCTGGGGCATGTCTCAGTCCGGCAACATGCACGTGGGCAGCGGTGGTGGTGCAGGCAAGGTGAACATCCAGGACCTGTCGCTGACCAAGTACGTCGACAAGGCCACACCGAACCTGATGATGCACTGCGCCAGCGGCAAGCACATCGACAAGGTCAAGCTGACCGTGCGCAAGGCCGGCGGCGAAAGCCAGGTCGAGTACATGATCATCAACCTGGAAGAAGTGCTGGTCACTTCCCTGAGCACCGGCGGCTCGGGTAGCGATGATCGCCTGACCGAAAACCTGACCCTGAACTTCGCCAAGGTGCTGGTGGACTACCAGCCGCAAAAAGCCGATGGCACCAAGGAAGGCGGGCCGGTCAAGTTCGGCTGGAACATCCGTCAGAACGTCAAGGTGTAATCGAAGATGCCCCCGGCGTTATACGCCGGGGGTGTTTTGGTGCTTGCTCGAATCCAATCCTTTCCCATCCGGTGTCTGAGTCATGGCCAAGCCTTCGTTTATCAATTTGTGGAAAGCCTATTCCGATCTCCTGGTTAAGTACCCTGACGCAAAGCCCTGTGAAGGGCCTTGGGAAAATCAGTGTGCTATCCGCATGAGCATGACGCTCAATGCAGAGCTGACCATCAAGGTCAACAAATCCACCTATACCGAACCCAAATGTGCACATGAGCATGCCAGGGGTGCCGAGTCGCTGGCGAACTGGTTGTGGAAGCATCATCTGGGGCGGCCACTGATTCTCGGTGGAAGTGCCGAAGAACGCCGCAAGTTGCAAGACAAGACCGGGCTCATCTTTTTCAAGGATTGTTTCCAGCAGTCAGGGGAGTCTGCTGACAATCGCACCGGCGATCATATCGACCTATGGAATCGTGGCTTGACCATTGGCCGCTACAACGACCCTGCCTACCGATCAAAAGCCATCTGGTTCTGGGAGCTGACATGATCAGATCCAGCCGAAACCTGGCGGCCCTGTGCTGCGTGCTGTCGAGCCTGTGGGCGTGCGCCGGCCAACAGGCTGCCCCTGCTTCCGAGGATCAGGTTGTCACCCTGGGCGAGCAACGACTGACGCTGGGGAACGATCAGCAGCAATGCGTGTTGCGTAAACCGGATCAGAGCGTGCTGCCACTCGAGATGCCATGGCCGTGCCAGTTTGCGGTCGACCGGCAGGGCAAACCTCACGTCGAATACTTCAACAACGTACCGATCGTGATCGTGCTGCATATGAGCGTTGATCCTGCGAACAGTCGCGAATGCCGGTCCGAGTACCGCGCCGTACGCCAGGTCAAAGGCCAGCTCGAACCTTCGGTGGTCGCGCGCAGTGCCAGTTGCCTGCGAGGCGCAGGCGATCAGAAAGATTACACAGCTCTTTTCCTTTGGTAACCGACCTCATATGCGATCGTCCACGACTCTGCGCATCGCTCAAGACAGATTGGGCTTTGAAGGTTGAAATGATTAAACGAA
This sequence comes from Pseudomonas sp. EL_65y_Pfl2_R96, assembly GCF_963970905.1. Taxonomy (NCBI): domain Bacteria; kingdom Pseudomonadati; phylum Pseudomonadota; class Gammaproteobacteria; order Pseudomonadales; family Pseudomonadaceae; genus Pseudomonas; species Pseudomonas sp. EL_65y_Pfl2_R96. Next base: position 96,841 of record NZ_CAXAQH010000021.1, read on the forward strand.
TCCTGTTGATACTGCTGTCGGGCGGCCTGCCGAGCCTCAATGCCTGGGCCGAACAGCAACCATCCGCTGCACCCGGCAATCAGGTAGTTGTCGCCGGACAAACACTGACCCTGGAAAGCCACGATCAGCAATGCGCCTTGCGCAAACAGGACCAAAGCCTCTTGAAACTGGACATGCCGTGGCCTTGTTTTCTGAGTGTCGACCGAAAAGGTCAACCACGGGTCGAGACCTTCAACAACGCCCAAATCATTATCGTGGAGCACTCCACGCCCGAGCCCCCTCCGAGCCGTGATTGTGACGCTCGGTATCAGGCCATCCGCCAAATCAAGGGCCAGCCCATGGAAGTGTCGAAGGTCGCCCATAGTGCTGGCTGCATGACCGGCGTCATGGACCAGAAAAATTTCGTGGCGCATTTCTCGTGGTAACCGAAATTGCCACCCGCGATCGCCTGCAACCGTCCCTGCTGGACCGGTTGACCGACGACGACCCGAGCAACGTCAAGGAAAGCGCCGACAAGCGCGTGCTATCCCTGAGCCAACTCAAAGCCTCCGTACTGCGTGACCTGGCGTGGTTGCTCAACACCACTTCATTGCTCAGCGCCGATGCGACGTTGCACACCCCGGCCGGCACGTCGGTGGTCAACTTCGGGCTGCCAGCCCTGGCCGGCAACAGTGCGTCGAACGTCGATATCGCAGCGCTTGAAGCGCTGATCCACCAGGCTATCGCCACGTTCGAACCGCGGATTCTGCGTAACACCTTGCGCGTGCGGGCCCGGGCATCCGCCGAGATGAACCACAACGCCCTGAGTTTCGAGATCGAAGGCGATCTCTGGGCTCAGCCAGTGCCGCTGCGCCTGATGCTGCAAACCGACCTGGACCTGGAATCCGGCCATGTGCGAGTGATCAACGCCGACCAGCGGAGACGCTCATGAATCCGCGCCTGCTGGAACTGTACAACCAGGAATTGCACCACGTGCGCGAAAGCGCGGCGGAGTTCGCTCAGGAATACCCGAAAATCGCCAGTCGGCTGACGTTGTCCGGCATGGACTGCGCCGACCCGTATGTCGAGCGCTTGCTGGAGGGGTTCGCTTACCTGACGGCGCGGGTACAGCTCAAGCTCGATGCCGAATATCCGACTTTCACTCATAACCTGCTGGAAATCGCTTATCCCCATTACCTGGCGCCGACACCGTCGATGACTGTGGTGCAATTGCAGGCCGACCCCGATGAAGGCTCGCTGAGCAGCGGCTTCCCCCTGCCCCGGGACACGGTCCTGCGCGCCGCCCTGGGCCGCGAAACCCAAACCTGCTGTGAGTACCGCACCGCCCACGCGGTGATGTTATGGCCATTGCAGGTCAGCCAGGCCGAGTACTTCGGCAACCCGTCCGCCATGCTCGGGCGCTTGGCCGCCAGTGAACCCAAGGCCAAGGCCGGCCTGCGCCTGACCCTGCGCACGGGCGCCGAACTGCCATTCAGCAGTCTGGCTCTGGACAACCTGCCGTTGTACCTCAGTGGCGCAGACGAGCAGCCCTTCCGCCTCTATGAACAGCTGCTGGGCAATGTCTGCGCCGTGTTCGCCCGTCAGCCCGGCGGCGCTTGGGTGGAACGCCTGCCGCAGGACGCACTGCGTTCCCAGGGATTCGACGATACCGACGCCGCGCTGCCCGTGGTCCCGCGGGCCTTCCAGGGCTATCGCCTGTTGCAGGAATACTTCGCCCTGCCCCACCGTTTTCTGTTTGTCGACTTCACACAGTTGAGCCGGGCGGTCAAACGCTGCGACGGCCAGGAACTGGAATTGATCGTGCTGTTCGACCGTCACGATCCGAGCCTGGAAGGCATCGGAGCCGCGCAGTTCCTGCCGTTCTGCACCCCGGCCATCAACTTGTTTCCCAAGCGCCTGGACCGCATCCACTTGTCGGAACGGGTCAATGAACACCATGTGATCGCCGACCGCACCCGGCCAATGGATTTCGAGATTCATTCCCTGACCGCCCTCACCGGCCACGGCACCGGGTCGGAGCAGCCTTTTTTGCCGTTCTATGCGGTACGCGATCCGTCTCGTTACGGCCGCGATCAGGCCTGGTACACGGTGCGGCGCGAACCTCGCATGCTGTCCAGCGGCCAGCGGCGTAACGGCCCGCGCTCGACTTACATCGGCAGCGAAACCTTCGTCAGCCTGGTGGACAGCCAGCAGGCGCCTTATCGCCACGACCTGCGCCAACTGGGCGTAACGGCGTTGTGCACCAACCGCGACCTGCCGCTGTTCATGAGCGTGGGCAATAGCAAGACCGACTTCACCCTGGCCGACAGCGCACCGGTAGCGGCGGTGCGCTGCGTGGCAGGCCCGAGCCGCCCACGCGCCAGCCATGCCCACGACGCCAAGGCCTGGCGGTTGATCAGCCAGCTTTCGCTGAATTACTTGTCCCTCAGCGAGCAAGGCCAGGGCGCCGCCGCCCTGCGCGAATTGCTGCGCCTGTACGGCGACAGCAACGATGCGGCGTTGCAATTGCAGATCGAAGGCCTGCGCGAAGTCAGCAGCAAGGCCTGCACCCGACGCTTGCCGATGCCGGGCCCGATCGTGTTTGGTCGTGGCCTGGAGATCACCCTGGAATTCGATGAAAACGCGTTTCGCGGCACTGGAGTCTTCTTGCTCGGTGCAGTGTTCGAGCGCTTCCTGGCACGCTACGTGTCGATCAACAGTTTTACCGAGACGGTGATCCGTACCACCGAACGCGGCGAGATCATGCGATGGAAAGCCAAGCCCGGACGCCGTCCGACCCTGTGAGTACCCTGGACGCGATGCACCAGGAGCCCTGGGAATATGACTTCTTCCAGGCGTTGCGCCGCATCGAGTGCGAATCGCCTGAACTGCCACGCCTGGGCCATTCGTTGCGCCTGGCCGATGATCCGTTGCGCCTTGGGCAACAGGCCGATTGCACCTTCGCCCCGTCGACCCTGGCTTCGGTACAGCCGGGCGTCGACGGTTCGCCGGCGCGCCTGGAGCAGTTCTTTTTCGGCCTCGGCGGCCCCAACGGTCCATTGCCGCTGCACATCACCGAATATGTGCGCGAACGCCAGCGCAACAACGCCGACAGCACCAGTAAACGCTTCCTGGATGTGTTCCATCACCGCCTGCTGAGCCTGTTTTACCGGGCCTGGGCCGAAGCGCGGCCGACGGTCAGCCATGATCGCCCGGACGATGACTACTGGTCGGCACGCCTGGCTGCACTGAGCGGTCGGGGCATGCCGAGCCTGCTCAAACAAGGGCTGATCCCCGACACGGCGAAGCTGCATTACAGCGGTCATCTGTCGGCACAAACCCGCTACCCGGACGGCTTGAAGGCCATTCTCAGCGAGTACTTCGGCCTGCCGGTGGAGATCGAAGAGTACGTCGGCCAATGGCTGGAGCTGCCGGAGCGCAGCCGCGTGGGCGCCAGCGCCCATCAATTGGGCGTGGATTTTTGCCTGGGCCGTTACGTCTGGGATCGCCAGCACAAATTCCGCATTCGCCTGGGGCCACTCAAGCTGGATGACTACATGGGCATGCTGCCCGGTAGCCAACCCTTCAATGAACTGGTGGCCTGGGTGGCCGAATACCTGGGCCATGAACTGGACTGGGATCTGAACCTGGTTCTGAAACAGCCCGAAGTACCGGCACTGCAACTCAATCGCCGCTTCCGTCTGGGGTTCAATACCTGGCTGGGCCGGCCCGAAAAAGATGCCAAGGATTTAATACTGGCCCGGCACTACGCCGAGCAGGCCAACACCTCACAGATCTCAAGGAGCCATGAGCATGGGTGAAATCAGTCGCGCCGCGTTGTTCGGCAAACTCAACAGCGTCGCCTACAAAGCCATCGAAGCCGCCACCGTGTTCTGCAAGTTGCGCGGTAACCCTTACGTGGAACTGGTCCACTGGTTTCATCAGTTGCTGCAATTGCAGGACTCGGACCTGCACCGCATCATCCGTCAGTTCAATATCGAGCCGGCGCGCCTGGCCCGGGACCTGACCGAAGCCCTGGACCGTTTGCCACGGGGCTCGACTTCAATCACTGACTTGTCTTCCCATGTGGAAGAAGCCGTGGAACGCGGCTGGGTCTATGGCAGCCTGATGTTCGGCGAAAGCCAGGTGCGTACCGGTTACCTGGTGTTGGGCATCCTCAAGACACCGAGCCTACGCCATGGGCTACTGGGGCTATCGGCAGAGTTTGACAAGATCAAGGTCGAGGCCCTGAGCGAGCGTTTTGACGAATACGTCGGTGACTCGCCGGAAAATGCGCTCAGCGCCAGCGATGGTTTCAACGCAGGCAGCGTGCCCGGTGAAGCCAGCGGTGCCATGGCCCCAAGCGCCATGGGCAAGCAGGAAGCGCTCAAGCGTTTTACCGTCGACCTCACCGAGCAGGCCCGCAGCGGCAAGCTAGATCCGATTGTCGGGCGTGACGAAGAAATCCGCCAACTGGTGGACATCCTCATGCGCCGTCGGCAGAACAACCCGATTCTGACCGGTGAAGCCGGCGTCGGTAAAACCGCCGTGGTCGAAGGTTTTGCCCTGCGCATCGTCGCCGGTGACGTGCCGCCGGCGCTCAAGGACGTGGAACTGCGCAGCCTCGACGTCGGCCTGTTGCAGGCCGGCGCGAGCATGAAAGGTGAATTCGAACAGCGCCTGCGCCAGGTCATCGAAGACGTCCAGGCCTCGCCAAAACCGATCATCCTGTTTATCGACGAAGCCCACACGCTGGTAGGTGCCGGTGGCGCCGCCGGCACCGGGGACGCGGCCAACCTGCTCAAACCGGCCCTGGCCCGGGGCACCCTGCGCACCGTGGCCGCCACGACCTGGGCCGAGTACAAGAAGCATATCGAGAAAGACCCGGCCCTGACCCGCCGCTTCCAGGTGGTGCAAGTCGCCGAGCCGTCCGAAGACAAGGCGCTGCTGATGATGCGCGGCGTGGCCTCGACCATGGAGAAACACCATCAGGTGCAGATCCTCGACGAAGCCCTGGAAGCCTCGGTCAAGCTGTCCCATCGCTACATCCCGGCGCGCCAGTTGCCGGACAAATCCGTGAGCCTGCTGGATACCGCCTGCGCCCGCGTCGCCATCAGCCTGCACGCCGTGCCGGCGGAAGTGGACGACAGCCGTCGTCGCATCGAGGCGCTGGAAACCGAACTGCAAATCATCGCCCGCGAGCATGCCATCGGCATCGTCATCGGCGCCCGCCAGAGCAACAGTGAAAACCTGCTGGCCGCCGAGCGCGAACGCCTGGCCGAACTCGAAAGCCGCTGGGCTGAAGAGAAAACCCTGGTGGACGAACTGCTCGCCACCCGCGCCACCCTGCGCGAAAGCGTCGGTGTGGTAGACAGCGACGTTGGCAGTGAAGACAGCCACGCCCTGCGCGAGAAACTGGTGGACCTGCAACAGCGTCTCAGTGCGCTACAAGGGGAAACCCCGCTGATTCTGCCGACGGTCGATTACCAGGCCGTGGCCTCGGTGGTCGCCGACTGGACCGGCATTCCGGTAGGCCGCATGGCCCGTAACGAACTGGAAACCGTGCTCAACCTCGACCAGCACCTGAAGAAACGCATCATCGGCCAGGACCACGCCTTGCAGATGATCGCCAAACGCATCCAGACCTCCCGCGCGGGCCTCGACAACCCGAGCAAGCCGATTGGCGTGTTCATGCTCGCGGGCACCTCCGGCGTGGGCAAGACCGAAACGGCCCTGGCCCTGGCCGAAGCCATGTACGGCGGTGAGCAGAACGTCATCACCATCAACATGAGCGAATTCCAGGAAGCTCACACCGTGTCCACCCTCAAGGGCGCGCCACCGGGCTACATCGGCTATGGCGAAGGCGGCGTGCTGACCGAAGCCGTGCGGCGCAAACCCTACAGCGTGGTGCTGCTGGACGAAGTGGAAAAAGCCCACCCGGACGTGCATGAGATCTTCTTCCAGGTCTTCGACAAAGGCGTGATGGAGGACGGCGAAGGACGGGTGATCGACTTCAAGAACACCTTGATCCTGCTGACCACCAACGCTGGCACCGAGTTGATTGCCCGTGTCTGCAAAGACCCGCAAAACGTGCCTGAGCCCGAAGAGATCGCCAAGGCCCTGCGCCAGCCGCTGCTGGAGATTTTCCCGCCGGCATTGCTGGGCCGCCTGGTGACCATTCCGTACTACCCGCTCAGCGACGAGATGCTCAAGGCCATTACCCGTCTGCAACTCAACCGCATCAAGAAGCGCGTGCAGAACACCCATAAAGTGGCGTTCGATTACGACGACGCGGTGATCGACCTGATCGTCTCCCGCTGCACCGAAACCGAAAGCGGTGGGCGGATGATCGACACCATCCTGACCAACAGCCTGCTACCGGACATGAGCCGCGAGTTCCTCACCCGCATGCTCGAAGGCAAAGCGCTGGCAGGCGTGCGGATCAGCGCCCGGGATAACGAATTGCACTACGACTTCAGCGACGCAGCCTGACCTGACCAGAACACGGTTAGTGTGGGAGCGGGCTTGCTCGCGAAGGCGTTGTGTCAGCCAACATCAATGTCGCTGACAGATTGCATTCGCGAGCAAGCCTGCTCCCACACTTGATCCGGTTCCGGCAGGTGAAAAATGGCGCGTGCCCATCATCAGATGGCGGTGCCACGGTTGGTACCCGGCTGGACAATCAACAGTTCGTCCAGTTCACGCTTCCTGCAACGCATAACAAACCGCAGTGCAGCATCCGGGTCGCGCTTAAAAAGATCAAAGGTCGCGCGATCAACTTCATAGTATTCCTCGTAGTCGACCATGCCGTTGCTGACCGGTATAGATACGTAAAATCGGCCCGAGTCTTGTTCGAAGCCCACGGAGAACATGTGTTCACGACTTACCAAAATATCTTGAAATTTCACGGTCATCTCTAAAACGCTAATACCGTTCAACTGAGGTCGTTTAGTGAAATGCTTCCGGCATCGATTACATCCAGCGATCTATAACTCATCAGATATTGGCAGGCACGTAGTCCGGCCCTCCAAGTTTGTCCCTGACGTTCAGGGCGGTACGCATCAACGGCTCCCATAAACCGTTCTCGCTGTTCCAACTGCCACCAGCCCAACGTGTATCCAGGATAAGCGCTGCCTTATTGATCTCAAGCTGCCTTCGAAGGGCTAAGGCCACGGACCCCATGTCGATTTCGAACAGCTCGGCATAGAGCCCCTCGGGCTCCTCGCGCTTTTGGTTCAGGCAATATCGGTAATACCTAAGCCAGCCCGCTGCGGCATAGATCGCCCGATTACGATCGGGGTAGGTCGCGAGAAGCTTGAGAAAAGCCGCCACGAAGCGTGCGGGGAAGTTGGCGTCGCGGGTCTGCAGCCAGTAACGCAACACCAGCAAATCGAAGGCCACGACGATATTCTGCGGTTCATCGTAGTCGTTTTTGGCTTCTTGAAAGTAGAACGGCTCGCCTACGAGGAATTTATCCAATTCGTCATAGGCCAGGGCAAGCAGCAATACATTGTCTAGATTGGTACTCATTGAAAACTCTCCCCTTGTTGCCATGGCTCAAGCGTCCGCAAGAAGGTATTGGCCGGGCTGCGTCCACGAGACTCTCAAATACTTACCGCTCAGCAAACCCATGTCCCGAAAGTATTCAAAGACTTCAGACGGACACCATTCCTTACCCGCCGAAAAGGCCACTCCCAGTAAACGTAGAGCATCCAATACCTTGGCCTTCTGCGTGCCGTCCGGGACATCCAAAAAATAAACATCATTCTCTGCCGTCTTCGAAAACCCGATTGCACGCAAAGCGGAGTCCAGCGTGCGATCAATAATTCGAACGCGAATTGAGTCAGCGTCTGCTTTTTCCACGTACGCCCTTAGCGCTTCACCAGGCTCAAAAATATTGATGCTCTGGTCCTGCCAGGTATCGGGGATGTCAAGATCGGCTTCTTGAATGCGGTAAGAGGTCACAGTAATCGCCTTCCATGGACGTGAGGTGACGCGCGGAGGAGCAGATATTCAGGTAATGCCTGGCAACAATCAAGAACCTGGTTCCTCTCCCCCAAGTAACGAACTACATTATGCCTTCAGCGTAACCGCCCCAGGCGATCACGCTCCTCTGTACGAGCTGCCGAAGGCTGCGATCTCTTGATATTTAAAGTCAAAAGGCTGCAATCTTGCGCAGCGTCAAAAGGATTGCGGCAGCGATAAGGACAACCATGTTATTCAACCAAGCCTCACGCCTGGCAAAGATCACCAGCCCTCTGGGACCTGAAGTGCTGTTGCTCAAGGACATGGGCGGCGGCGAAGAGTTGGGGCGGCTGTTCAACTATGAGCTGCAGCTGCACTCGCTGGACAATGCCATCGACCTCAACCAGTTGCTCGGCAAACCCATGTGCCTGAGCCTGCAACTGGACGACGGTGGCGAGCGCCATTTCCATGGCATCGTTGCCCGTTGCAGCCAGAACGTCGATCAGGGCCAGTTCGCCAGCTACCAGGCCACGCTGCGGCCCTGGCTTTGGCTGCTGACCCGCACCTCCGATTGCCGGATTTTCCAGAACCTGACCATCCCGCAGATCATCAAGCAGGTGTTCCGCGACCTGGGCTTTTCCGATTTCGAAGATGCCCTGAGCCGGCCCTATCGCGAGTGGGAATACTGCGTGCAGTATCGCGAAACCAGTTTCGATTTCGTCAGCCGCCTGATGGAGCAGGAAGGGATCTACTACTTCTTCCGCCATGAACAGGGTCGTCATGTGCTGGTGCTGGCCGATGCCTACAGCGCCCACACCAGCGCGCCCGGCTACGCTTCGGTGCCGTATTACCCCAAGAATGAACAGCAGCGCGAACGCGATCACATCCACGATTGGCACCTGGCCCAGGAAGTCCAGCCGGGCTCGCTGGAACTCAACGACTATGACTTCCAGCGCCCCAGCGCGCGAATTGACGTGCGCTCGGCCATGCCCCGTCCGCACACCGCCGGCGATTATCCGCTGTACGACTACCCCGGCACCTATGTGCAAAGCGCAGACGGTGAACATTACGCCCGTACCCGCATCGAAGCCTTGCAGACCCTGCACGAACAGGTCGAGCTCTCAGGCAACGCCCGGGGCTTGGGCTCGGGTCATTTGTTCAGCCTCACCGGCTTCAGCCGCCAGGACCAGAACCGCGAATACCTGATCGTCGGCACCCGCTACTCCATTTCCCAGGAAAGCGGGGAAACCGGCATTGGCGCCGCCTCGGCGCAGTTCGAAAGCAGCCTGACCTGCATCGACGCACAACAAAGCTACCGGCCCCTTCCCAATACCCACCGCCCCATCGTCAAAGGCCCGCAGACGGCATTGGTGGTCGGCCCCAAGGGCGAGGAAATCTGGACCGACCAGTTCGGTCGGGTGAAGGTGCATTTCTATTGGGACCGCCACGACCAGTCCAACGAAAACAGTTCGTGCTGGATTCGCGTGTCGCAATCCTGGGCCGGTAAAAACTGGGGCTCGATGCAGATCCCACGGATCGGCCAAGAAGTGATCGTCAGCTTCCTCGAAGGCGACCCAGACCGACCGATCATCACCGGTCGCGTCTACAATGCCGAACAGACCGTGCCCTACGACTTGCCGGAAAACGCCACCCAGAGCGGCATGAAAAGCCGTTCGAGCAAGGGCGGCTCACCGGCGAATTTCAACGAAATCCGCATGGAAGACAAGAAAGGCGCCGAGCAGTTGTACATCCATGCCGAGCGCAATCAGGACATCGTGGTCGAGGCGGATGAAAGCCACTCGGTGGGTCACGACCGCAACAAGAGCATTGGGCATAACGAGACGGTGACCATCGGCAACAACCGCCTGCGTATCGTCAAACAGGAAGACATTCTGTCGGTGGGCCAGCGCAAGACCGACAGCATCAGCCAGAGCTACGTCATTGAAGTGGGTGAGAACCTGCGGCTGGTCTGTGGTGAAAGCATCCTGGAGCTCAATGCCAGCGGCCAGATCAACCTGACCGGCGTGCAAATCAGCTTCTATGCCAGCGGCGATGCCGAGATCAACACCGGCGGCGTGCTGCACCTGAACAACGGCGGCGGCCCTGGCGCCACGCCTGACGGCCAGGGCGTCAAGGCCAGCATCGACGCCAACATCAATGCCGCGTTTCCCAAGCCCAAGGGCTAACCACGAGATTCAAGCGCCATGACTTACCGCATCAATGAGTTCCAGTTCCAGCTGCCGGCAGGCGAACTGCAAGACGCGTCGATCAACATCCTCAAGTTCCCTGAACTGGGCACTTCGCTGATTGTCAGCCGCAGCTTGCTGGCCGAGGGCGAAACTCTGCAAAGCAACTTCGACGACCAGCTCAAGCGCCTGGAAAAACAAGTGCAAGACTTGCGTTTTCAACCGGGCGTCGCCGTGCGCCTAGGGGCCAACCAGGAAGTCGAAGGCATCGAATTGCGCAGCCAGTTCAACAAGGGCAACGACAAAGTCTTCCAGTATCAGTTGGCGCTGGTATTGCCCGGCACCCGCAAAATGCTCGCCCTGAGCTACGTGAAGGCGGAAAAACTCGGCGATGCCGAAGCCGCGCATTGGGCGACCATCAAGAATTCACTGTTGTTCGACGTTCCGGCCTGATGAGCACCCTGCATGTCTGACGCGCTCTGGGCTGCCCGACTGGGCGATGCACTCGACCACACCTCGATGATGGCCGACATTCTTGGCGGCGTGCTGGAGGTGGCAGCGAACATCGCGATTACTGCGCTGGCGACGGCTGCCGTGGTGGCGGCCACGGGCATCACCGTCGCCACCGGCGGGCTCGGGTGTTTCCTGCTTGGCGCGGTGGTGGGCACGATCGTCGGCCTTGCCATGAGCAAGACCGGCGCCGACAAGGGTTTAAGCAACCTGTGCGAGAGTTTCAGCAACGCGCTGTTTCCACCCACGGTGCAGGCGAACATTCTCACCGGTTCCACCAACACCCTGATCAACAGCATTCCCGCCGCCCGCGCCGCCGGGGCGATTCCGTCCCATGTCGCGCCGGCCGGCACTGAGCTGGAGGCACCCGAGCCCGAAGCCGAGCCCAGCTATCTGGACATGGCCGAGAGCTTCTTCTCCCAGATGTGGCGCCCCACCGTCGCCACCCCGGCACCCGGCGCGGTGCCCAAGCCGCTGGACCTGCTCGTCTGCATGAAGCATCCGCCGATGCCACCGCAGTTCATGGCCGAGGGCTCGGACAAAGTCACCATCAATGGCCAGCCCGCCGTGCGCAGCGGCGATCGCAGCACCTGCGATGCCAAGGTCGTATCGTCCGGGCTGATTTCCTCCAACGTGACCATTGGCGGCGGTTCGGTGGTGGTGCGCGAGATCCGCAGCGGCAAGACCCCGGGCGTTGGGCTGGCGGTCACCGCGTTGCTGATGCTCAAGGGTGGCAAGGGGAAGTTCTTCAGCAAATTGCCGTGCATGCTGGTCGGTGGCGCGACGTCGATGGCCGTCAGCAGCGCGATGGGCGCCATGGCCAACGCCGCCATGGGTTCGTCGAACCCGGTGCATGCCGCCACCGGGGCCAAGGTGCTGGGGGGCGATGAAGAGCTGGATTTCGTGTTGCCCGGGGTCTTGCCGATCGATTGGCAACGCGTCTACAACAGCCGCGACGAGCGTCGTGATGGGTTGTTCGGGGCGGGTTGGAGTGTGTCCTACGAGGTGCAGGTTGAAATCCTGCCTCACCCGGAGGGCGGCGAAACGTTGGTCTACACCGATGAACAGGGCCGGCGCATCGACATGGGTTCGATCCCCCTGGGCGGCGCGGTGTTCAGCGCGGGTGAAGGGCTGAGCGTTCGACGGCACGTTAATGGGCAGTTACTGATTGAAAGCGATGACGGCATCTACCGTTTGTTCAATCCAACGCCGGGCAATGCAGCGTTGCTGCGTCTTGATCAATTGGGTGATCGCAACGACAACCGCATCCACCTCGACTATGACGACGCCGGACGCCTTGTAAAACTGCGCGACACCTTTGACTTGGTTCAGGTGGAATTGACCTACCTTCAGACACGGGTCAGTCAGGTGGAACGGGTCTACCCGGACCAGCATCGCGAAGTGCTCGTCAGCTATGGCTATGACACGGTGGGCAATCTAACCGAAGTGCGCGACGCCACCGGCCAGGTGCAACGGCGCTTCACCTACGATGCCGGGCGGCGGATGGTCGAGCATCAGTTGCCCACGGGGCTGCGTTGCTTCTATGAATGGGCGTTGATCGAAGACCGTGAATGGCGCGTGGTCCGACACTGGACCGACGAAGGCGATGCTTACCAGTTCGACTATGACCTCATCGCCGGTGTCACGCGCATCACCGATGGCTTGCAGCGCGTCAGCACACGGCGCTGGAACACCCAGCACCAGATCACCCAGTACACCGACAACCTCGGCCACACCTGGCAGTTCGAGTGGAACGACGAACGCCAATTGCTCAACGCCACCGACCCGCAGGGCGGGCACTACGAATACAGCTACGACGACGCCGGCAACCTGATCGGCGAAACCGACCCCCTGGGCCGCAGCGACTCGACCCTATGGCTGGAACACTGGGCCCTGCCGCTGGTGGAAACCGATGCCGCGGGCAACAGTTGGCAATACCGCTACGATCAGCGCGGCAACTGCATCGCCGAGACCGATCCGCTGGGCCACGTTACCCGCTACCGCTACGACGCCCACGGCCAGGTCGTCGAGATCATCGACGCCACCGGCAAAAGCAAAAAGCTGCGCTGGAACCCGTTCGGCCAATTAATCGAACACATCGATTGCTCGGGTTATCCGACGCGGTTCAGCTACGACAACCGCGGCTATCTGCAAACCATCACCGATGCCCTCGGTGAGCGTACCCAGTTCAGCTACGACGCCCAGGGGCGATTGCTCAGCAGCCAATTGCCGGACGGGCGCACCGAGCAATATCAGCGCGACGTCAGCGGCCAGCTGACCGGTTATACCGACCCGGCCGGGCACACCACGCTCTATCAACACAACCGTCGCGGCCAGGTGCGTCAGCGTACCGACGCCCATGGCCGGCAGGTGCAGTTCGGGTATGACCGCTATGGGCGGCTGCAAGCGCTGACCAACGAGAACGGCGAGAGTTATCGGTTTGCCTGGGATGCCGCTGACCGACTGATTGAACAACAAGACCTCGACGGCAGCGCCAAGCGCTACACCTATGACCTGTTGGATAACGTCGCGGCGGTCACGGCTGTTCCGGCGCCTTACGGCAGCGGCCTGGCCGTCGTCCCCGAGTCGCCCCCCGCTCCCATCGTTCACCGACTGGAACGCGACGCCGTCGGCCGGCTGATCGCCAAAGTCACCGACGATGGCCGCACCGACTACTCCTACGACTCACTGGACCAGCTCACCGCCGTCACCTTCACCGACCACCAGGGCAACGCACAAGCCCTGAGCTTCGCCTACGACGCCCTCGGCCAGTTGCTCGAAGAACAAAGCGCGGCCGGCAGCCTGCAACACCACTACGACGAACTCGGCAACCTGATCCAGACCCAACTGCCCGACGGCCGCTGGCTCAATCGTCTGTACTACGGCAGCGGCCACCTGCACCAGATCAACCTCGACGGCCAGGTCATCAGCGACTTCGAACGCGACCGCCTGCACCGCGAAGTGCTGCGCACCCAAGGCCAGATCAGCACCCGTAGCGACTACGACCGCAGCGGGCGCCTGCGCTCACGCCAACGCCGACACACCAGCCAGCCATCGCTGCTGCCGGCCGCCGTGCAGAAACATTTCGAGTACGACCCCGCCGACAACCTGATCGGCAAACTCGACCAGCAACCCGCCACGCAACACCGCCAACTGCTGCACTACGACGCCACCGGCCGCATCATCGCCAGCCAGGACAGCCTGCACGGCCAGCGCGAAACCTTCGCCTACGATGCCGCCGCCAACCTGCTGGACGGTCCGCAACCCGGCGCCGGGCTGGTGGTGCACAACAAACTGCTGACCTATCAGGACAAGCGTTATCGCTACGACGCGTTTGGCCGGATGATCGAAAAACGCAGCGCCAAACGGGGCTTGCAGCGCTTTGCCTACGACACCGAAAGCCGGTTGATTGAAGTGCACAACGCAAACGGCAGTGTGGTCAGGATGACCTACGACCCACTGGGTCGGCGCATCGAAAAAACCGAGCACGACGGCAAGGGTTATCCACTGGGAGAAACTCACTTCACCTGGGACGGCCTGCGCCTGTTGCAGGAACACCGCCACCAGCAAACCAGCCTGTACCTCTATGAAGACGACGGCTACGAACCCTTGGCCCGCGTCGACGGCACCGGCCCGCTGCAAAAGATCCGCTACTACCACAACGACCTCAACGGCCTGCCGGAGCAGCTCACCGAAGCGGACGGCCACAACGTCTGGCAGGCGACTTATCGGGTGTGGGGCAACACGTTGGAAGAGGTGTGCGAGCCGTACTACATTGAGCAGCAGAACCTGAGGTTTCAGGGGCAGTACCTGGATCGGGAGACCGGGCTGCACTACAACACGTTTCGGTTCTATGACCCGGATGTAGGAAGGTTCACTACACCTGACCCGATAGGGTTAGCGGGTGGATTAAATCTTTATCAATACGCTCCGAATCCTTTCGAGTGGGTCGACCCCAAAGGCTTGGCGTGCAGCGCCTACAAGGGAAAACTGAATCAAAAAGCATCACAGATGCGCGTATTGACTAAAGGCTCAAAAGAGTGGAAGCAAGCAGTCATAGATAACAAGATGGCCATGGCAAACGGGGAAAAATTCCAAGTAAAGGTAAAATCAAGCTCAGATGCCAAGGCCTTCTTGAAAGAATCACAAGGCAATATGAACCGCTATAAGGCTCATACTCAAAGCGCTCGTGCCGATGGTGTAGCAAAATACCCTAAAGGTTACGAGCAACACATGGCTCCAGAGGACGGCTTTGGGGACACACCTCATATCAAGTGGTACAACAATGGAGGGGATGGTCATATTTTCTATGACGTTCCAAACTAGAATGAAAAATAATTATCGGCTGGAAAAACTGAAAAAGTTTGAATTAGGTCCAAATGAAAGCAGAGAGGCTATCTATTCAATGATGTTACGGCCAACACTTTCAGGTGATTTCATTCAAGCACTCGACTCACTTAGAGATCTGGGGCCTCACATGACTTCAGATTACTATTATGTGGCACACAAACTGATCGCTTACAAAGGTAAAAAAATGATTTTCAAGGGAGAGCTGTATAAGGCAGAAAGAAACGATCTCTTGAGTTTTCTTGATGACGCCGTGACATCAGGTGATCTGCGCGAGTTATTAATCTCTCCAATCCAGGCACATCCAAACAGCAAAACAATATACATTTCAGAAGATGCAATTTATTTGTATGCGGCAGGATAATGCTAAGTGCCAGAATAAAAGTTTTCAGGTATTACCGGAGCATGGACTTTCCTGCAAAAGCCACATTGCACAAGGGTTTTCAGCCTGACGGAGCCCAGAAGATGGGCGATACCGAAGCCGCGCACTGGGCAATCTTCAAGGCGGTAAAGGGGGTCTGGTTCCGAATACAAAAGGTGAGAAAGCGGTCCGGGTAAATCATGACAGCATGTGGAAAACCTTAAAAAATGGACATATTCAATCTACTTTCATACAAGCTTGAAAATTTCCTGAACATCCGGCCGTGTCCAACGAAGCTGGGCGCTGTTTTTTACGAAGAAGACGAGCCCTCACTGCTGTCTGTCGTCGCCAGAAAACGCAACGGTTCGACCTTCTATGTGAGCCGCTGGCACGATTTGTTTTCCGTAAGCGCTTTAGAAAAGTCCATGTTGAGAAACGGTTTCGCGGAGTCGGACTGCTATGCCCTTCTCTTGGTCCTGTCCCGCTTTGGCTATCTGCTTGAAATCGACAACCGTCAACGAACCAACAAAGACTATTTTATTTTCTTCTATCTGATTCAGTTGATCAGCTTGAAGAACAGTCCTCTCGACGCGGATGCACAGCTCAGGAACTACATGCTCAGGTTCCTGCTTTTCGAATTGAGTATCGACGACGAAGCGTATCGACGGTTCAGCATCAAGGATAATCAGCTGATAATGGCTACCGACTCTCTGGGGCCTGTAGCTTTTTTGGATGTTATCGACTTAGTTTACAAAGCGATCAAGTTTGATAGTAGAAAAGAACATGAATTGTTAAGCGCGTTGAAAAACTATCAAACAAGCATCGTCACATTATTGACCGAACCCGACGACACAAATTACCGTTTCAGGCTTAATGACCGTCACAGCGAACTCATGTATCCCGATGTATTTTTGCACGCATACGCTGAAAACAAGAAGCAGATATTTAATGCTTTGATCGATACGGTCAACCCCCTTCAATCAACGGAAAATCTGTTTGTTTCCAATATTATTTTAATGAATTACTCCTTTCATATTTTGAAAAACAAGCCTCGCGAAATTCTAAAACTGAAAAAATACGTCAATAATGAGACACTGTTCAGCAAACTGCTGGAAGCAATAATCACTCGTCGAATGGCAATCAATAAATCATTATTCGAAAAAATATCCATAGGCCAGGATTTATCCTCGATAAAAGACAATCCAGCCTCGTTCTACAATATCTTGTACAGCCTATAGAAGCCCTCATAAACGGCCCCCTAAACCGTGCAGTGAAGCTCATTAGCAGCGAATGAATGCGAGCGATAAGAACCTTGCCGAGCCCAAATAGCTGGATTTTTTGAAGATGGAACAACTGGAAGACGAATACCCCGGCGATGCCGATTGGCAGGTCGTGGATCTGTATAACCAAGTCTATTTCGACGACGACGCCCGCACGCTGGCGAAAGCCTTGGATGGCAACCTCGATATGGCGGTCGTCCTTAACGGTAAAAGAGGTCTTGAGGAAGGGTTGTGGTGGATCGAACAGCAAGTGCCCGCCCTGGATAACATACGGCCAGCCGATTGCCTCAAAAATCCCAAGCTGATCAAACGCTTGAGGACTGCGCTAATGCGCATGCCGTAACGACAAGGATAGAAGTGCAATGGAAGGCATCGAATTGCGCCACAAGCGCAACGATTACGCAGCCGTCAGACGCTTACGTCGGATGACCATCCCGCATGTCTGACGCACTTTGGGCCGCCCGGCTGGGCGATGCGCTCAACCACACCTCGATGATGGCCGACATTCTTGGCGGCGTGCTGGAGGTGGCGGCCAACATCGCGATCACCGCGGTGGCGACGGCTGCCGTGGTCGCGGCCACCCGCATCACGGTCGTCACCGGGGGGGTTGGGTTGCTTCGTGCTCGGCTTGGTGGTGGGCACGATCGTGGGCCTCGCCATGAGCAAGAGCGGGGCCGACAAGGGCTTGAGTAACCTGTGCGAGAGCTTCAGCAACGCGCTGTTTCCGCCCACGGTGCAGACGAACATTCTCACCGGCTCCACCAACACCCTCACCAACAACATTCCCGCCGCCCGCGCCGCCGGGGCGATCCCGTCCCATGTCGCGCCGGCCGGTACCGAGCTGGAGGCACCCGAGCCGGAAGCTGAAGCCAGTTACCTCGACATGGCCGAAAGCTTCTTCTCCCAGATGTGGCGCCCCACCGTTGCCACCCCGGCGCCCGGCGCGGTGCCCAAGCCGCTGGACCTGCTCGTCTGCATGAAGCATCCGCCGATGCCGCCGCAGTTCATGGCCGAGGGCTCGGACAAGGTCACCATCAACGGCCAACCCGCCTTGCGCAGCGGCGACCGCAGCACCTGCGATGCCAAGGTGGTGGGCTCCGGGCTGATCTCTTCCAACGTGACCATTGGTGGCGGTTCGGTGGTGGTGCGCGAGATCCGCAGCGGCAAAACCCCGGGCGTAGGGCTGGCGGTCACCCCGCTGCTGATGCTCAAGGGCGGCAAAGGGAAGTTCTTCAGCAAATTGCCGTGCATGCTGATCGGCGGCGCGACGTCGATGGCCGTACCGACTACACCTACGACCCATTGGACCAGCTCACCGCCGTCACCTTCACCGACCTGCAAGGCAACGCCCAGACCCTGAGCTTCGCCTACGATGCCACCGGCCAGTTGCTCGCCGAAAACAGCGCCGCCGGCAGCCTGCACCACCACTATGACGAACTCGGCAACCTGATCCAGACCCAACTGCCCG